>JBIKUY010000173.1:0-5004 GCA_044347355.1 Prochlorococcaceae cyanobacterium
TTCCTCTCCGTGGGCTCCAAGGCCGCTGGCTTCGCCCTGGCCCTGCGCATCTTGGTGGGCTGTTTCGGCAGTTTTGACACCCAATGGAAGCTGCTGTTCACCGTGCTGGCGGTGCTGAGCATGGTGTTAGGCAACGTGGTGGCCCTGGCCCAGACCTCCATGAAGCGGATGTTGGCCTACAGCTCCATCGGCCAGGCCGGCTTCGTGATGATCGGCCTGGTGTGTGGCACCGAAGACGGCTATGCCGCGATGGTGCTCTACATGGCGGCCTACCTGTTCATGAATCTGGGCGCCTTTGCCTGCATCATCCTGTTCTCCCTGCGCACCGGCAGCGACCGCATCTCCGACTACGCCGGCCTGTACCAGAAAGATCCTCTGATCACCCTGGGGCTGAGCCTGTGCCTGCTCTCCCTCGGCGGCATTCCGCCGATGCTGGGCTTCTTTGGCAAGATCTACCTATTCTTCGCCGGCTGGGCCGACGGCCAGTACCTGTTGGTGGTGGTGGGCCTGGTCACCTCCGTGGTATCGATCTACTACTACATCTCGGTGATCAAGATGATGGTGGTCAAGGAACCCCAGGAGGCCTCCGACGTCGTGAAGGCCTATCCGGCGATCAGCTGGACCCTTCCCGGTCTGCCGGCCCTGAGGGCTGGTCTGGTGGGCTGTTTGATTGTGACCGCAGTCGGCGGCATCCTCTCCAGCCCGCTGTTCACCTGGGCCAGCCAGACCGTGGTGGGCACACCGATGCTCCAGGCGGCCCTGGGCTGATGGCCAGCGACGCTCCACCGGTGGCCGAGCTGATCGGCGTTGAGAAGGTGTACGGGAGCGGCGATGCCGAGGTGCGGGCCCTCGACGGGCTCGACCTCACGGTGCAGGCGGGCGACTACCTCGCGGTGATGGGTGCTTCAGGCTCCGGCAAGAGCACAGCCATGAACATCCTCGGCTGCCTGGATCGGCCCAGCGGGGGCAGCTACCGGCTCAACGGCGTGCCAGTGGAATCGCTGGATGACGATGCCCTGGCCGACCTGCGCAACCACCAGCTCGGCTTTGTGTTCCAGCAGTTTCATCTGCTGCCCCAGCTCACAGCCATGGAGAACGTGATGCTGCCAATGGTGTACGCAGGCGTACCCGCTGAGGAGCGGCGCCAGCGGGCCCAGGAGGCCTTGGAGCGGGTTGGGCTTGGTCAGCGTCTCTACAACAAGCCCAACCAGCTCTCCGGCGGCCAACAGCAACGGGTTGCGATTGCCCGGGCGATCATCAATCACCCGGCCATGCTGCTGGCCGACGAGCCCACCGGCGCCCTCGATTCCCGCACCACCGAGGAGGTGCTGGAGATCTTCGATGAGCTGCACCGCAGCGGCATCACCCTGGTGTTGGTGACCCACGAAGACGACGTGGCCGCCAGGGCCGAGCAGGTGGTGCAGTTCCGCGACGGCCGGATGATCAGTCGGGAGGCGCGCTAATGGACGTGCCGCTGCGGGCCGGGGTCGGCGCCTTGATCTGGGGCTGAATCCGCAGGGGGGGCTGAAGAGTTGGCTGGGCCTGGGCCTGCATCTGGGGGCGCTCCAGCCGCTGGAGCAGCTGGCCCATCAGCAGGGCAATGGCGTCGTTGCCGACCCCGAGGCCGGCCGGCCCTGGATCCAGGTCACCCGGATCCACTGCAACCCAACCACCGTCCTGGGGGAGACGCAGCTCAAAGTGGAGGTGGGGGCCGGTGCTCATGCCTGTGCTGCCCACCCGGCCGATCACCTCGCCCTGGCGCACCCGATCCCCCGCCTTCACGAACAGCTCACTGAGGTGGGCGTAGAGGGTGCGGCGCTTGGGATTGTCGTGTTCGATCTCCACAGTGAGGCCGTAGCCGCCAGCCATGCCACTGCTCAGCACCCGTCCACCGAGGGCGGAGACCACCGGCGTTCCTTCAGGAGCGGCAAAGTCCTTGCCGGCATGCATCAGCCAGCTGCCCAGAACAGGGTGAAGCCGATAGCCGAAACCGCTGGTGAATGCAGCAGGACCAATCAGGGGGAACAACAAACGACGGTTGCCATTGCCTGCCACCGGTGCCGGCCGAGGGGTGATGGCAAACACACTCGAAAGGCTGAACGTGCCATCGGCCCCGACCATCAGCGCCGACACCGGCACCGTGAGCGGCGTGCTCAGGGGCTGGGGGCCCCCTTCAGTGAAGCCGATGGCCGCCAGCTCACTGGCGGAGGGGAGGGGGGACTGGAGATCACCAGGCCGTTGCAGAGCCGGGTCCTGGCTGTCGCGGCTGCCACGCCAGCGCACCACGACACCGGTGTTGCATTCCTGCTCAGAGAGGGCTCCACTGCTGCATGCCCGCTGGTGGGCAGAAGACTGCTGGGGCGTGGCCGTTGCGCCGCTCCGGATCCGCTGCCGCTCGGCGGGGCTCACGACGCCTTGCCGCACCAGCTCATCGAGCGACTGGTCGAAGCGCAGGGGCGCTGAGGAGGGCGGCGCCGCAGGGCGCGCCAACTGGGGCTGCCCCTGCGATTGAGGGCGGGCCAGCGGTGCCGCTGGCTTGATGAGCTGGGGCTGCGACTGCTGCGGTTGTGCCTGGATCGCCGCTGGGGCAAGCCGGGGAGGGGGCGCTTCCGAAGCCGGTGGAGGTGGGGCAGGCAACGGAGCAGGGGGCAGGGGCTGCTCGATGGTTTCCAAGCCAGCCAGGCCGGGCAGGGCTGCCACCAGGAAGGCGGCAACCACCAGGGGCATCCCGGGTAGAGAGGAACGGACGGGAGGGCGGGCCACTGTGGAAACCTGGGCTGAGGGGAGGGCTGGAGACGCTGGATTGAAGCTGGGCGAACCAGGCAGGGAGCCGGGGGGAGGGCTGGGCTGCTTGCTGAGCTGCGGCCGGGCCTGGGCGCGGAAGGGAAACGGCGACAAAAGTATAAAAACCATCCCGCCCTTCTCCGATCCGCGCCTCAGAACTGCCGCTGTAGGCGGGTGAGCAGCGCTCCGCTGCGCAAGCGCAGTTGGCCATCGAGCTCGAGCCCGTCCACCTGCCAGCGCAAGCCCGCATGCTCGATTCCCGCAGGCTGTCGCCACAGACGCGCCGCCGCCAGATCGCGGACTGCTTCCGCGGCGTCGGCCGCAGCCACCGCCCAGGCCAGGGCGGCCACCACCCGACCCTCAAGCTGCCGGGGCATCGCCTGCGGGTGAGGGGCACGGCGGTCTGTGGACAAGGCTTCCGCCAGGTTGATCGCCCCCGGCGGCACGCGGTTGCGCCCATTCAGCCCGATCCCCACCTGGGCCCAGCGCACCTGACGGCCGCGCTGGCGGAGCCGGGGCAGCAGCCCCGCCAGCTTGCGATCGTCCAGCAGCAAGTCGTTAGGCCACTTGATCCGGGGCCGTAGCCCCAACGCTTCCAGTTGCAGGGCCAGACCCACGGCCACGGCCAGGCCCAGGGCGGCGCTGCCGGACTGGGATGGCCAGGGAATGGCGGCACTCAACCAGAGGCCTCCCGGTGACGACACCCAGTGCCGGCCCTGCTGCCCCCTGCCGAACCGCTGGCGGCTGGCCATCACCACGAGAGCTGTGCCATCCGCAGGCAGGGGCCGCCCGGCGGCCGCCCGGGCAGCCAGCCAGCGCCCCAGTTCAATCTCCGTGCTGGCGCACACCGGCAACCGCCTGCGCTGCCAGCGCAGGTCAGGCGGCAGCCGGAACCGGGGAATCAGAGGCTGGCCAGCCAACGGCCGATCCGCGTGGCGCCGGCCTCCAGCTCGGCCTCGGGATGCACTAGCGCCAGCCGCAGCCAGCCCTCGCCGCCAGGGCCAAAGCCGTTGCCGGGGGTCAACGCCACCCCCGTGGCCTCCAGCAGCGCCGCACAGAAGCTCTCGGAATCCATCGCCCGGGCCGGCGGTGGCAACTCAAGCCAGAGGTAGAGGGCCATGGAGGGCAGCCGCACCGGCCAACCCTGGGCCTCCAGTGCCGCCGCCATCGTGTCGCGGCGGCGGCGGTAGACCCGACGCAGCTGAGCCGGCCAGTCGGGTGCCTGTTCCAGGGCAGCGATCGCCCCAGCCTGCAGAGCCAGCGACTGGTTGAAATCCACCACCCCCTTGAGCTGGCGCAGGGCCGTGATCAGCCATTCAGCGCCGATGGCGAACGCCAGGCGGAAGCCGCCCAGGCACCAGCTTTTCG
The DNA here is from genome assembly GCA_044347355.1 of Prochlorococcaceae cyanobacterium. Classification (GTDB taxonomy): domain Bacteria; phylum Cyanobacteriota; class Cyanobacteriia; order PCC-6307; family Cyanobiaceae; genus NIES-981. The sequence goes on from JBIKUY010000173.1 coordinate 4,153, forward strand.
AGAGGGAGAAGAACTCGATACCGCACTGCCGCCAGGCGGGGTTGTGTAGGAGGGCCGGCGCCTCGCCATCCAGGGCCAGATCCACATAGGGGTTGTCGTGGGCCAGCACGATGTCGTGCTGCAGGGCCTTGTCCACAGCAGCATCCAGCCAGGCCTGCTCGCCGGTGGTGGCGGTCGGGTTGTGGGGAAAGCCCAACACCATGAGCCCCAGCTGCTGCCACTGGTCCGGCGTGAGCTGCTCGAAGTCCGGCCGCCAATCGGCGCCTGGATCGAGGCGCAGCAGCCGGGGCTGGGCCGACGCCAACCGCAGGCCACCCATGTGGGAGGGGTAATAGGGATCCAGCAACAGGGCCCCATCGCCTGGATTGAGCACGGCCAGGGGCAGGTGGGCGGTGCCTTCCTGGGAACCCACCAGCAGCAACACTTCCCGTTCGGCATCAACCTCGACGCCGAAGCGCCTCTGGGCCCATCCGGCCACGGCATGACGCAGAGGAGCCGTGGCGGCGTGCAGGCAGTAGGCAGCACTCTCCGGAAGGGCCAGGCGGGCGGCCATCGCCTCAATCGCCGCCGGCGGAGGCTGCAGATCGGTTGAACCCAGGGAGAGGTCCAACAAGGGTGGGAGGCCGCTACCGGGGGAGGTGGCGCGGCTCAGGTAAGTGCCCTTGCGGCGGTCGTTGCGGGCAAAGACGCCACTGCCGAGCTGGGCCAGCCGTTCAGAGATGGGCATCCAGGAAGGCCTGCAGCTGAGCCTTGGCCATGGCCCCCTCGTGGCGGGCCACCTCCTCGCCGTTGTGGAACAACACCAGCGCGGGCAGCCCCTGCACCTTAAGCCGGTCTCGGCTGACAGGGTTG
>JBIKUY010000174.1:0-5002 GCA_044347355.1 Prochlorococcaceae cyanobacterium
GTGGCAACTGAATCGAGCCCGGTCTGTAACTGCGGGGATGGGCCAAGGCGGCCATCTGCTGGGGATCGCTTCCGGAGATCAGATCGGTTCAGCCTACGGAGCAGCGAACCAACTGCACATCCAAGTGAGGCCATCGTCGTGGAGGCTGTTCCCTGAAGGCACGAACCATGGAGATGGAGCGCTGGGATCACCAGCATCCGAGGCAGCATGCATGGGAACGTTCATGACACCCATGCCAGCAAGCAAGACCGCTGCGGAACTGGCGCGTGTATCCAGCGCCACCCGACTGGCGGCTACGGCATCGGCAAGATTTGTGAGCCATCCACATCCCCCCTGCATGCGAGAGGTCGTGTTCCGCATTCTGGTTGAACGTACCGGTCACCTGGAGGCTCAGGCCCATAACCTGCCAATCCAGATCACCGCTCCCACCCACGAAGACCTGCAACACGAGGCCCGCGAAGCGCTGATCACCCATGTGGGCCCGGCCCATTGCGGCTACCCAATCCGCATCTGCCGCTCGCCAGTGCTCATGGGAACCACCCGGTGAGCGGCGTGATTGCACTCCGCGGTGAGAGTTGGCAAATACAAAGCAATCGAACGATTCAAAAGGAGAGGCCGAAACAAGACCTGCACAGCAGATCTGCAAGAATCAAATGAATAGCGGAACCACACCGCGCATCTGTACAGGATTGAGCCTGACTCTGCAAGGACAAACCATGCACACATCCTGAAGTGACACCAACATCACCCTTATCACCCTGGAGCATAGAAAACAGGCAGTCCAACTCACTCTTTGCCATCATCTTTGAGCCAGGGCTGATGCACAACACGGGAGAATAAATCGGAATATGTAAGCAGAGGAGCTACGCCAGTCATCATGGTTCCAAGTCTATTGAAAGAGAGCACTGGCAGAAGGCAACGGCTTAGATTCAGTCCCACAGAAAAAGCTGGGCCCAAGCCCAGCTTTGCACTGTTCAGCCGAAGAAGAAACGGCTGACTGAAATCACCGATCAGGCAGCTGGATGGGGCAGCCATCAGCCACGCCAGGTGGGTCGGCCGCCACTCTCTAATGTGCCACGGTTACGCCAGAGCGCCTCCGGTGTCACCGCGATGCCATGGTCACAAGCGAGCTGGGCCGCCTCTTCGGTGGTGTCCGTGCAACGCAACGCATCCGAAAAAACGGGGTCCTTGCGAAGCAATTCCTTGAGATGATGCAGTTCATCAGCAACAGACATCACGCTGCCATCCATACCATTGCCGATCGGAAAATGACAGGTTGTCATAACCTCTCCTTCATTGAATGAGTCCACCCTAGGAAGATCACAGAGAAAAGCGGGGTCGCTGCTGTGCTGGAAAATCAATCGATACGCGTTTCAACCATTCGCAGCAAAGACGGCTCGGTTGCCATGTCAGCCCGCTGCCCATTCATCACCGAAATCGAAGTGCAGGCCAACGCATTGCAGCCTTCCATCCTGCGGATGGGGTCTCTGCCAGCAGCAGAACACCGGACGATGGTTGCACCCACCCCCATGCATTGGCGTAGTGAGCATGCCATGCATGCCTGGATGGGCCGGGTAGCTGGCACTGAGCACCACGCCCAGCCCTCGACCATTAAAAGACACCAGCTCCACCTGGACGGGAACTTGGCGCACATCATCGAGCTCCAACCAGCCTTGCTGGGAAATCCCCATGGTCCAAGAGGGAATGGAGCGACAAGCCCCACTACTGCAGCAGATTCGCGGCAACTCATGCAGGGGAAGCTCATGCGGGGGCAGAACGGGCTCCCAGCTGGGTGCTAGATGTCGCCAAAACGGGTGATCACGGTCTGCCAAATCTGAGCTGGCCATCTGACGCCCTCCACCTCACACATTCCAGCCTAGAAATCTGCTGAAACGACCTTCGCTTGGACAAGCGGATGCGCATTAAATCGCAACCTGATTGCTTCGCAAGCCTGGCCACGCCAAACCAAGCCCAGCCCGGCAGCTCTCAAGCACGCTGATAGCGGTTCAACAGGGCCGAGTTGATGATCACAGACAACGAACTCAAGGCCATCGCCGCACCAGCGATCATTGGGTTGAGCCAACCCATGGCCGCAATCGGTACAGCCAGGCTGTTGTAGATGAATGCCCAGAACAGGTTCTGGCGAATTTTGGTCATCGTGGCCCGTGATAAACCAAGGGCTGTAACGACGCCGCGCAGATCATTGCCGAGCAACAGTAAATCGCCCGCCTCCTTGGCCACATCCGATCCGGAACCGATGGCGATGCCGATGTCAGCGGTGGCCAGGGCAGGGGCGTCGTTCACGCCGTCGCCCACCATCGCCACCACCTGCCCTGCCTGCTGCAGCGAGCGAATCGTGGCCGCTTTATCGCCAGGACGCACCTCGGCGATCACCTGGTCGATGCCTAGCTGCTTGGCAATGGCCTGGGCCGTGCTGCGGTGATCACCGCTGAGCATCACCACTTGGATGTGACGCCGTTGCAAGGCCCCAATCACTTGCCTGGCTTCGGGCCGCACGGTGTCCGCCACCCCCAGCAGTCCCAGGACGGCTTGGCCCTGGCCCAGCAGAATCGCAGAAATGCCGGCCGCTTCCAGTTGCAGGAGGGGGCTCTGAACCGCCTCCACGAGATGGGGCACAAACCGACTGGCCAACTGGCGGTTGCCGAGCCAGAAGGGCTGGCCGCGTACATCCGCCATCACCCCCTCCCCCACTCGGGCTCGGAAGTCGTCAATCGGCAACAATGCCAGCCCCTGCGCCGCAGCGGCATTGCGCAGAGCCATGGCCAGAGGGTGCTCGGATCCGTAGTCCAGTGACGCGGCCAGCTGGAGCACCCGCTCGTTGCTCTCCCGGCCAACGGCCATCACGTTGGTGAGTGCGGGCTTACCCCTGGTGAGGGTGCCGGTCTTGTCAAACACCACGGTGGTGAGTTGCTCCACCCGCTCCAGCACCTCACCGTTGCGGATCAGGATGCCCAGCTCGGCACCTCGACCTACCCCCACCATCAACGCCGCCGGGGTGGCGATCCCCAGGGCACAGGGACAAGAGATCACCAGCACGGCGATGAACGCCAGCAGACCGCCACTGAAGCTGCCGGCCAGGGTCCAGAGCGCCATGGTGAGAAAGGCCACCGCCACCACCACCGGCACAAACCAGGCGGTGACACGATCAGCGAGGCGCTGCACCGGAGCCGAGCTGGCTTGGGCCTGCTCCACAATCAGGATGATCTGGGCCAGAGCGGTCTCCGCCCCCACCCGGGTGGCCTCAAAGCGCAACAGCCCGTGACCGTTGATCGTGCCACCGATCAGATCCGAGCCCACCTTCTTGCTCACCGGCAGTGATTCGCCTGTGATCAGTGCCTCATCCACCGACGACTGGCCGTCAAGCACAATTCCATCGGCCGGCACCTTGTCACCGGGCCGCACGACCACCACATCGCCGCGTTGCACCATCTCCACCGGCACCACCATCTCTTCACCATCGCGGATCACGATGGCCGAGTATGGCTGCAGATCCAGCAAACGGCGCACCGCCGCTGATGAGCGCTGCTTGATGATCTCCTCCATATACTTGCCCAGCAGCACAAAGGCAATCACCACTGCCGAAACTTCAAAATAGACATTCCGCTCATCCACACCAACCGGCAGAAGTTGGGGAGCGAACACCACAAACACGCTGTAGATGTAAGCCACCGACGTGCCCAACGCAATCAGCACATCCATGTTCAGAACACGGCGCTGGAGAGCCAGCCAGGCGCCGCTATAAAAGCTCCAGCCCCCGATCACCTGCACCGGCGTGGCTAGCAGGAACAGCCACACGCCCCAGGTGAGCCAGGGCAACTGGGGCACCGGGGCCCAGCTCAGCAAGCTCACCCCAGCCGCTAGGGCCAGCAAGGCACCTGCCCGAAGAACCGCAAGAGCAAGAACCCCGCCGAGGGCAACAGCAATCCGACGGCGCATCTGGCGCATCTGCAGCTGGGGAGCCAGAAAGGTCTGGCGGCAGCCCTCACTACAGAAGTAATTGCGGCGTCCGGCCCGCTCGGCGATTAGCGCCGTGGCTTTTGGCACCACCATTCCACAGATTGGATCTTTGGCCTTGTCGTGATCAATGGCCACAGACTCAGGCTGGGCGCGATGCGACGTGCTGGTCATGGTTTCAGTTCATTCAATGTTGCCACCATCTCGCCCCCGCCCATAACCCCACATCACCAGCAGACTTCATTGCATTCAATCAGGATCAATGGACACGTAGCGCTGCTGAACATGCATCAGATTGACAGCAAATTTGAATCAATCCAGTCGCCCATTGAAGGACAGGCATGAATGATCATCCAGGCAAACCCATAGAAGATGATGGCCATGCTGAACCAAACTGGTTACCAACTCCGTTGCACGCTCACTTACGGCGACATCTACGGCCAGATCATGATATGGCTGCTGCTTACATTTCTGAGCATTGCCATAGCGGCGGCGCTTGGCGCTGCCGGGCATCCAATCGCTGGCGTGGCTGTGATCGCTTTGATTCTCGCTCTCACCCTGCCATTTCTGTTGTTTTCGTTTACCACCACACTGGTCAGCCATATGGCTGTTGATCGGCAGGCTCAAAGTCCTCTGGCAGGTCCCCAACCACAAACGTTCTGACACGATTCCGGAAGGCCTCCTCCTGCATGGCACCAACAATTTCCCCCTGAACAGAAAAGTCGCCCTCCAGATCACGAACAAGCAAATACGTGGGAAGTGATATCTCATGGGTGCCAGGATAACAAGAGAGAAGAATTCGACGGTAGGCCCGATAGGCAATCGGATTTTTCATATTCACATCGAGAAAAGCCAGGCCCATCTCCTCGGCAACCCTTTCATCAAAGCCTGACATGAATTGGCAGGCAGAACAATCATGCGTACTGAACTTGATCAGAGTTTGCACTGAGCTTGCTGTCAATGATTTTGGTGCCAAGGAAATTGATGTCAATGAATACCTCCAAGCATTCATTTCAACTGTGATGCC
>JBIKUY010000175.1:0-4999 GCA_044347355.1 Prochlorococcaceae cyanobacterium
TGACACATCCACAGGGAAGGTCCGCAACCATCGCGACGTCGCTCTCTACGGAGGCACCATCTTCGAGCACTTTGGGCATCTACTTCTGGACCTGAGCCGCACCTATCAGCTGCTCAGGCTGTTCCGGAGATCCAAAGAACCAATCTGGTTCCACTATCCGGAGCAGGCCAAGAAAAGGTCGGGTAACGCAAATGGGATCAAAGTGGAATCGGTTGATCATCCACTCGTCGACGAGTGGCTGCGCTGCCTGGGAATCCGCAAGCGGGTGCGCCTGATTCGGCACACCCTGGAGAGTTCGATGCTGGTGTCGTCGAGCGTGCTGTATCGCGATCGGGAATTCGTGACCGCAGATTTCCCCCAGGCTGCCCGCGCCGCCCTGGCGCCCCGCCTGCGCAAGCGGCTGCTGAAAGTGGAGCGCGTGCAAGGGCGCATCGCCTACTTCTCCCGCCACAAACTGCAGCAGGGCACCACCTGCTTCGAGGGCGAACAGGAGGTCGTGGAGGCCCTCACCGGGATGAGCAACATAGATGTGATCTGCGCGGAAGAACTTTCGATCCGGGAGAAGCTGAAGCTCTTCCGCCGGTATCCGCTGATCACCGGTTTTCCCCAGGCCGCCCTGCACCTCAAGTACTTCGTGCCCTACCGCCAGCCCAGCGAGCTGGCGTCCCTGTTTTTGTTCACCGCAGGCCCCCGCAGCCTGAACAGCAACTGGGTGAATCTCGATCGGGTCTTTGGTTTCGACGACCGACTGCTCGACTGCACGCCCGCCGGTGCAGCCATCGGTGGGGATGCCGCAGCCCAACCTCCTGGCTCGGTAGCTGAGGAGGGCAGCTTCCAGCGCCGCAACCCCTTTGCCGTGGGGCAGGTGATCGACACCATGCGCCAGCTGGCCGGGCAATGATGCCCTGCATGAGCACCTGCTCCACGCACCACAGATCCCATGGCCGGTTGCATCTGGATCCTCGACGACGACGCTGACCTCGGCAGCCTGCTGCTCGAGCAGTTAGGCCAGCGAGGATGGCAGGCCCGCCACCTGCAGCATCCGCGCGAACTCGACAAGGCGCTGACCGAGTCAGTGCCCGACCTGCTGGTGCTGGATGAGTTGCTGCCCGGCCAGCGGGGCACCGATGTGCTCCTGCGCCTGCGCCAGGGTCACCCCCAGTTGCCGGTGCTAATGCTTTCAGCCCTGGGGGGCCCCCGCGACCGGATTGCCGGCTTGGAAGCCGGCGCCAACGACTACCTGGGCAAGCCTTTTCTGTTCCGCGAACTGCAGCTGCGCGTGGAGCAGCTACTCAGGGTGGGGCAGACCGCACTGCCACCGGATCAAGCCTGGCAGCTAGGCGAGCTGCGCCTCGATCCCCAGCAGCTGTGGCTGAGGCGGCGAGATCGCCATGGCCAGGAACTGACCCGCGGCGAGGTAGCCCTGCTACAGCTGCTGTGCAGCAGGGCTGGTGAGGTAGTGAGCCGCCAAGAGCTGGTCCAGGCGAGCGGCAGCCTGGTGGATGCCCAGCAGAGCCGCAGCATCGACATGCGTCTGTCGCGGCTGCGGCGGCTGCTGCTGGAACTGCAGCCAGGGGAGCAGATGATCGAGACCGTGCGCGGCCAGGGCTACCGGCTCACAGCACCGGTGCGGCGGCTGCCGGCTGGGGGAGGCTGAGCCGATGGCCAAGGGCCGGGCCCGCCTCACCGGGCTTGACTGGCTGCTGCTACTGGCCAGCCTGCTGGCCGGGGGCACGGCGGGTTCTCTGGGCCTGCTGGTGGGCATGCGGCTGCTGCTAGAGCCGCGCATCGTGAGCGAGAGCGCCCTGCGACTGAGCAAGCACGTGGTGCTGGTGGAGCAGGTGTTGCAGATGCGTCAGCCGGATGGCCTGCCTGCCGGGGTGCTGATCCGCCCGGACAGCGAACTGGGCCAGTCGCAGTCGACAGTGAGCAGCCGCTTCGATCGGCTGGTGCAGGAGACGATGCGCCGAGAATTCGGCCTGGAGCGGCGGATCCTGCGCGACCAGCCGCCCCTGCAGGATCCCTGGGGAGGGCACTGGGTGCGGCTGAGCAGCCTGGACCCGCGCGGCCAGGCCCTGTGGCTCTACCAGTCGGAGCGGCTCAGCAACAGCATCTGGTACCTCCCGCTGCTGCGAATCCTGATGATCGTGGTGGGCGGGCTGGGCGGCCTAGTGCTGTTTCTGCGGGCGAAGGTGGAGCGGCCGCTCTCGCTGATGCTGCAGCGCCTGAGCGAACAGGATTCAACCGGCCCACTACCACTGCTTCCAGAGGAGGGAATCGCGCCGATCCGCTTGCTGAGCCTGCGCATCAACCGCCTGCTGGAGCGCGTCAACAACACGGCCCGGGCCCGGCGCCAGCTCCTCCATGGCCTCACCCACGACCTGGGGGGCCCCCATGCCCGGCTGATGCTGCGCACGGAACTTCTCTGCGAGCGCCTCCACGGTGAGAAACAAGCCATCGCCCGGGCCATGGCCCTCGATCTCGAGCGGCTGCGGGCGCTCACCGACCAGCTGGCGCTGCTGGGGGAGCAGGAGCTGCCCCCGGAGCGGCGCCAAACCTGCGCCCTCGACGACCTCTGCGGCCGGATCGTGGCCAGCCACTCTTCCCGGGCGATCCAGCTGCGGGTGCCCCGCCTGCTGATGGAGCTCGACCCTGACGGGCTGGAGCGGGCGCTGAACAACCTCATTGACAATGCCCTGGAGCATGGTGCGCCACCGGTGGAAGTGAGCGCAATGCGGCAGCGCGACAGCGTGCTGCTGCGCGTGGATGACCATGGGCCAGGCATCCCCACCGAGACCCTGCTGGCCATGCCCGGACCGAGCCGCAGCAACGACCGCCAGCGACAGCGCCACCGGGGCCTTGGCCTGGCGATCGTGGAGCGCTTCTGCCTCGATCACCATGGGCGCCTCAATCTTCTGCAGGCCCCCGGCGGCGGCCTGAGGGCCGAACTCCGGCTGCCGGTCCGCAGCAGTCCGGGACACAGCGAAAAAACGTAAATCCGTTTACATCAGGCGTAAACTCGTTTACTTTGGATTGGTTTCTGGGTCCGGCAGGCAGCGGCCTGGGGGTCTGCTGTCTTTCGACATGGATCGACTCCACCGGCCCAATCTGGCCATGAGCGCCCATTCCTGCCGGCACTGCGGAGCTCCCTTGCAGGAACCAGTGATCGACCTGGGCCACCAACCGCCCAGCAACGCCTATCTCAGCGCCGATCAACTGAGCCAGGCCGAGATCACCTACCCCCTGCGGGTGTACCTCTGCACCAGCTGCTGGCTGATGCAGCTTCCTGCCCATGCTCCAGCGGAACATCTGTTCTCCGCCGACTACGCCTACCTCTCCAGCATGTCGAGCAGCTGGTGCGCCCACGCTGAACGCTATGTGCAGGCAGCGGTGGCACGCCTGGGCCTGGATGGCAGCTCACGCGTGGTAGAGCTGGCCAGCAACGATGGCTACCTGCTCCAGTACGTGCTGCAGCGGGGCATCCCCTGCCTGGGGATTGAGCCCACGCGCTCCACCGCCCAGCTGGCCCTGGAGCGCGGTGTTCCCACGCTGGAGCGCTTCTTCGGGCAGCACCTGGCACACGAACTTGTTGCCCAGGGCGGACCCGTGCAGGGGGGCGCCGACCTGGTGGTGGCCAACAACGTGCTCGCCCACGTGCCGGACATCAACGATTTCCTGGCGGGCGTCACCACCCTGCTGCGCCCCACCGGCCAGGTGTCAATCGAGTTTCCCCACCTGCTGCGGCTGTTGGCGGGAAACCAGTTCGACACGATCTACCACGAGCATTACAGCTACCTCAGCCTGACCGTGGTGCAGCGGATCGGGGCCCGGGTGGGTCTCACCACCGTGGATATGGAGGAACTGCCCACCCATGGCGGCAGTCTGCGTGTGTGGCTGGCGCGCAGCGATGCGGTAGCGGCAGCACAGGTGCGTCCCGACGCTGGGGCGACAGCCCGCCTGAACGCCGTGTTGGCGGCTGAACGGGCGGCCGGCCTGGAAACCCTGGCGGCCTACCAGCACTTCCAGGCCCGGGCCGTGGCCAGCAAGCACGCCCTGCTGCGCTTTCTGGTGGAGGCCCGCGATGGCGGCCGACAGGTGTGTGGCTACGGCGCCGCCGCCAAGGGCAACACCCTGCTCAACTACGCCGGCGTCCGGGCCGACCTGCTGGCCTGCGTGGCCGACAAGGCGCCGAGCAAGATCGGCAAATTCCTGCCCGCGAGCCATATCCCGGTGGTGGCACCGGAGGCGCTGGCCGCCCGCCAGCCCGACGCCCTGCTGGTGCTGCCCTGGAACATCGCCAGCGAGGTGCGGCAGCAATGGCGGCAGGCGGGCTGGGGGGAGCAGCCCTTCTACCGGGCCATTCCCACGCTCCAGCCCCTGGGCTGACGGGCTCCCTCAACGGCGATCCAGGGCCCGCAGGGTCTCCACCACCAGCTCCACATCAAAGCGGGTGGACCGCTGAAAACTGGTAGAGCCGTCGTCACCGACTGGGTCGGGCTGCTCACCCTCTGGGGCGCGGTCCAACAGCGAGCAATCCGACGGCGAGCAATCCAGCACCCGATCCCCGAACTCCGCCGCCCGATCGAGGTTGACCCAGTTGCTGCTCAGGCTCTGGGGGCCCGCCACGAACATCAGCTGGGGCGCCAGCTCCTCAAGGCGGGTGTAGGGCGTGAAGTACTTCATGTTCATGCAAGCCTGGGCAAATCCCGTGACCATCGCGTAATCGCGATAGAGCGCGAGTTTGGCCTCGATCGAGAGCGTTTCGGGCTGAATCACGTCGATGTTGGTGCAGGCCTGCAGCGCCTCCACCACGACCTCCTCTCCCTCGAAGCGGGTGGTGCCCTGACCGAGGCGATGGCGGCTGAGGTAGGCGATCCGCCCATCGCGGCGCTGGCGGGCGAGCAGCCGTTCCTGCAGGCGGGGATGGAGCGCCCCACGGGCCGCCTCAGGGAAGTCTTCGCTCACAAAGCCGCGGTCGCGGTAAAGCACCTCGGCGGTG
>JBIKUY010000223.1:0-4176 GCA_044347355.1 Prochlorococcaceae cyanobacterium
GATCGCCCCCACCTGGCCGGGATACCAGGCGTGGTGATGGCCACTCACGTAGAGATGCACACCTTGGCGCTGCATCATCCCCATCAACCGCTCCGGTTGATGCAGCACTTCGCCGGGCCGGTCACGGCCCTGGCTGAGGGCATAGGGGGGCAGGTGGCCCAACACCAGACGCAACCTGGCCGCCCGGGCCGCGGCTGAAGAGAGCTGGGCCTCGGCCCAGCTCCAGTCGTCCGCCGGCACACTTGCCGATGAGGCGTCGATCACCACGGCGAACAGATCGCCCTGGCTCAGGCTGTAGCGAAAGGGAAAACGGCTGGCCTCGATGAGCGCCAGGCCAAGGGACCTCTGGCGCTGGCGCCAGAAGCGCTCGGCCCGTTCCCGGTCGAGGGCGAAGGTGTAGCCCTGGGGGCCCCGGCCGCTGGAGGCGTCGTGGTTGCCCATGGTGGGCGCGAACGGCGCGCCGGCGCCACGGATCGGCAGCAGCACCTGCTGGTCGAAGGCCTGCCACATGGCGTCGAGCTGGGCAGCCGAGAGCCCCAGTTTCTGGCCGGCCACCATGTCGCCGCCGCAGAGCACCAGGTTGGCCCGCAGCTGACGCACCAGGGCCACACCTTGGTGCACCTGGGGGATGTAGTTGGTGGCGCCGTAGCTGGAGTTGAGATCGCTGATCAGCACGATCCGCTGATCCCCCCTGGGAATGGCGGCGGCCACCGGCATGGGGGTTTGGCTGGGTTGGGCCTGGACCTTGTCCCGCCCCAGCAGCAGGGCGGCCGTGGCGGTGCCTCCCAGGCTGAGCAGCTGGCGACGGTTGAGTTGCATGCCCCCTCGCATCACACCAGCGCCAGGCCGCTGGCGTCGAAGACCCCTTCAAACAGCACCGAACTGAGGTAGCGCTCGCCGGAGTCGGGCAGCACCACCACGATGGTCTTGCCGGCATAGGCCGGATCGGCGGCCAGGCGCAGGGCGGCAGCAGTGGCTGCACCGCAGGAGATGCCCGCGAGGATGCCTTCCTCCTTCATCAGCCGGCGCGCCATGGTCACGGCCTCCTCGTCGCCGACGGTTTCCACCCGGTCCACCATCGCCAGATCGAGGTTGTCCGGTACGAAGCCCGCGCCGATCCCCTGGATCTTGTGGGGCCCTGGTTTCAGGTCTGAGCCGGCGAGGGTTTGGCTGATCACCGGGCTGTTGGCCGGCTCCACCGCCACCGACTGCAGCGGTTTACCCAGGGTGGTCTTGATGTAGCGGCTCACGCCGGTGATCGTGCCGCCGGTGCCCACCCCGGCCACCAGCACATCCACTTGGCCAGCGGTGTCTTCCCAGATTTCCGGACCGGTGGTGTCGTGATGAATCTGGGGATTGGCCGGGTTGGCGAACTGCTGCAGCAGCACATAGCGGTCGGGATCGGAGGCGGCCAGGTCGCGGGCCGTGCCGATCGCCCCCGCCATGCCCATGCGGCCTTCGGTGAGCAGTAGCCGGGCGCCATAGGCGGTAAGCAGTTTGCGCCGCTCGATGCTCATCGTCTCCGGCATGGTGAGCGTGAGCGGAATGCCCCGCGATGCCGCCACAAAGGCCAGGGCGATGCCGGTGTTGCCGCTGGTGGGCTCGATCAGTTCCTTGCCGGGACCCAGCAGCCCATCCTTCTCGGCCTGCCAGATCATCGCCGCGCCGATGCGGCATTTCACCGAGTAGGCGGGATTGCGACCCTCGATCTTGGCCAGCACGCGGGCCGCGCAACCTCTGGTCAGCCTCTGCAGTTGTACGAGGGGGGTGCGGCCGATACTGAGACTGTTGTCGGCGTAGATCGTCATGGCGGGTCGCCGGAGCGGCCCCAGCCTAGGGACGCCGCCTTCAGGGGACTTTGCCGGAAGGTGCTGGCGTCAACCTGGCAGGGGCTCCCACTCAATCTTCACCACGTCCACCGGGCCGCGCCCGGTGTGGTTCAGCTCCTGGGCCGCCCGTAGCGCAGCTTCATGGGTGTGGAAGAGGTGGGCCTCCCCGGGCTGGTTCACCTCGGTGACCGATTGATCGCGGCCCTGCACCGCCAGGTAATGGCCGTTGTCCACACGCACAATGGCGTAGCGCTCAGGCTGGGTACACTCCATAGGGTGGGACGGATCGATCTCTGGAGCCCAGAAGTGCATGGCTGGGGTGGGGATTGGTTCCAAGCTAGCGAGGGCACCAGTTGCCGCACCCTCCTTCAAGCCTCTTCACATAAATCGAAAATTTCAGTGAATCCCGGACGCTTGCTTTCGCGATCGCCCTTACGGTCGCCTGCGCGCCCGCTGCAGGCGCCCCTTCTCCTCCTCCCTTCCGGCTCATCCCATGGCTCTGCTCAAAGCTCCAGTTCTCGGTATTGAACGTTTCGCCAACGCCCGCAACAAAGAAAACTGGTTGCATGCCTCCGCAGAGGATCGCGACACCATCATTCGGGCCGTGTACCAGCAAGTGCTGGGCAATCAGTACATCATGAAGAGTGAGCGGCTGGAGGGACTGGAATCCCTCTTCCGCAATCGCGATCTCTCGGTGCGAGAACTGGTGCGGCAGGTGGCCAAGAGCGGGCTGTACAAGCAGAAATTCTTCGAAAACTGCAATCCATACCGCTTCATTGAGCTGAACTTCAAGCATCTGCTGGGTCGGGCACCCCAGAACAGCGATGAGATGTTGCACCACTTCACCATCCTCCAGGAGCAGGGCGTGGATGCGGAAATCGACTCCTACATCGACAGCGCGGAGTACCAGGAGCGTTTCGGCCAGGATGTGGTGCCCTACATCCATGGCTGGGATTACTCCAAGGGGCAGGAGGGCCGGCAGTTTTCCTGGCTGATGCAGCTGGCCCGGGGGGCGGCCGCCTCGGTGAAGGGCGATGCTGCCGGTGTGCAGTCTCGCCTGAACAAGGTGGTGCACGCGAATCGGGCGATCTCCGTTAATCCGCCCAGCTCCGGGCCCGCCTTTTTCCGTTCAGCCGTGGCTTCCGGCCTGTATGAGAGCGATCTCGACCGCCCGGTGGCCGTGTTCAACAGCGACCGCCGCGACCGGGTGGGCGGTCTGCCGGTGATGGCCGGCAGCCGTGCCTCCCAGGCCAGTAGCTCCCGCCTGGTGACGATCCTGGTGACCGGCGTCGCCGACAACAGCTACTCCCGCACGGCCGAGACGGTGATTCGGGTGCCCATCACCCGCATGAACGAGGCCCTGCAGCGGGTGGGCCGGCTCGGCGGCCGGGTGGTGGAGGTGCGGGTCAACTGACCCACCCCTCCACTCAGCGGCCCTGACGTTGGCCCAGCGGCAGGATCAGCTCCATCAACGCCCCTCCGTCGGGGTGGTTGCTGGCCTGAATCCTGCCGCCGTGGGTCACGGCGATTTGCTGCACGATCGCCAGGCCTAGGCCGCTGCCACTGCGCTGGCTGCGCACCCGTGAGGGATCGCCCCGGTAGAACCGCTCGAACAGGTGGTTGAGATCCTGCTCGCTCAGGCCTGGGCCGTGGTCACGCACGCTCACCAGGCACCAGCCCCCCCGGCTGCTCAGTGACACCTCCACATCTTCACCATCCGGGCTGTAGCGCACCGCATTGTCCAGCAGGTTGAGCAGGGCGCGATGCAGCCGTGAACAATCCGCCTCGATCGGCAACGGCTGCTGCTGCTGCATCACCATGCTGATCTGGCGCTGTTCCGCCAGGGGGCGCAGCCCGGCCCACACCTGTTCCAGCAACTGGCCCAGTTCCAGCGGGGCCAGCTTGAGACCCCGCCCGGGCATGGTGTTCTCCAGCCGTGACAGCTCCAGCAGATCGCCCACCAGCTCCTGCAGACGCAGCAGTTCCCGCTGCAGCCGCTCCACCAGGCGCTCGTTCTGGGGATTCACCTGGGCGGCCAGGCTGTCGCCCACCAGCAGGAGGGCGGTGAGCGGCGTTTTCAGCTCATGGGCCACATCGCTCACCCAGCGCTCCTGTTGCTGCAGCTGGGCCTCCAGAGACCGGCGGCTCTGCAGTTGCACTCCCAGCCAGCCATCGAGCCCGGGCACCACCATCACGTCGTAGTCCTGCTGCTGGAATGGCCACTCCAGCCTCTGGGGTCTGTCCTGGCGGCGGGCCAGGCCGATGCTGCTGGCCAGGTTGGGGTCGTCACAGACCTCCGCCAGGCTGTGGCCATGGGAGGGGCGGCTGCTCTCCCAGCCCAGGATGC
>JBIKUY010000176.1:0-4978 GCA_044347355.1 Prochlorococcaceae cyanobacterium
GACCTGCTGGCCGGCATCGAGCCGGGCGGGGTGTTCCTGCTCAACAGCCCCCACGGCCCGCAAGGCACCTGGAGCCGCCTGCCCGATCGCCTGCGCCAGGCGATCCGCAGCCGGAAGCTGCGGGTGATTGTGATCATCGCCACCGAGGTGGCGCGCGAGGCCGGCATGGGGCCCCACATCAACACGGTGATGCAGGCCTGCTTCTTCGCCGTGAGCGGCGTACTGCCGCGCGACGAAGCGATCGAGCGCATCCGCAGTTCGATCCAGAAGACCTATGGCCGCAAGGGCGAGGCGGTGGTGGCCCGCAACCTGGCCGCCCTCGACGCCAGCCTCGACCACCTGGAGGAGCTCAACTGGCAGGCGCTGGATGCCGCCGGCAGTGCCGCCGCTGGCCTTGCCGCCACAGCACATCAGTCCGCCGAACCATCCCTGGCCGAGCGCCTGGCTCCGGCCCCGGCCTTTGTGCGCGAGGTGATCGCGCCGATGCTGGAGCGCCGCGGCGACGACCTGCCCGTGAGCGCCCTGCCCTGCGACGGCACCTGGCCGGTGGGCACATCCCATTGGGAGAAGCGCAACATCGCCGCCGAGGTGCCGGTGTGGGAAAGCGACCTGTGCGTGCAGTGCGGCAAGTGCGTGCTCGTGTGCCCCCACGCCGTGATCCGCGCCAAGGTGGCCGAGCCCGCGGCGTTCACCGCGGCCCCCGAGGGCTTCCGCAACGCCCCCGCCCGCGACCATGCGTTTGAGGGGCAGACCTTCACCATCCAGGTGGCCGCCGAAGACTGCACCGGCTGCGCCCTCTGCGTGGCGGTGTGTCCGGCACGCGACCGCAGCGAGCCCAGGCGCAAGGCGATCAACATGGCGCCGCAGCGGCCCCTGCGCCAGCAGGCCCGCGCCCACTGGGACTTCTTCCTGCAGCTGCCCGAGGCGCCCCGCGGCGACCTCAACCTGCACAGGATCGGCCAGCAGCAGCTGCAGCAGCCCCTGTTCGAGTTCTCCGGCGCCTGCGGTGGCTGCGGCGAAACGCCCTACCTCAAGCTCGCCAGCCAGCTGTTCGGCGACCGGATGCTGATCGCCAACGCCACCGGCTGCAGCTCGATCTACGGCGGCAACCTGCCCACCACCCCCTGGAGCGCGAACGCCGAAGGGCGCGGGCCGGCCTGGAGCAATTCCCTCTTTGAAGACAACGCCGAATTCGGCTACGGCATGCGGGTGGCGCTGGATCAGCAGCGCCAGATGGCCCTCGATCTGCTGGGGCGGCTGGCAGGCCAGCTGGCGCCGGAACAGCTCCCGCCCTCCCTGGCAACGGCCCTCGCCAGCGCCGACCAGGGCGATGAGGCCGCCATCGTGGAGCAGCGCCAGCGGGTGGCCGAGCTGAAGGGCCGGCTGCAGGCCGTGCTGCAGGCGCTGCCGGATGGCCCGGAGGGGGAGTCCACGCTGGCGGGCGGGGCTGCCGGCGAAGACCTGCGCGCCCCTGACCTCCGCTCCCAGGCCCGCCAGCTGCTGGAGCTGGCCGACGCCCTGGTGAAGACCAGCGTGTGGCTGGTGGGCGGCGATGGCTGGGCCTACGACATCGGCTTCGGCGGCCTCGACCACGTGCTCGCCGCCGGCCGCGACGTGAACGCCCTGGTGCTCGACACCGAGGTGTACTCCAACACCGGCGGCCAGGCCTCCAAGGCCACGCCCCTGGGGGCGGTGGCCAAGTTCGCCGCCGGTGGCAAGCCTGCCGGCAAGAAGGATCTGGGCCTGATGGCGATGAGCTACGGCACCATCTACGTGGCCAGCGTGGCCATGGGCGCCCGCGACGAGCACACCATCCGCGCCTTCCTGGAGGCGGAGAGCTACCCGGGCCCTTCCCTGATCCTGGCCTACTCCCACTGCATCGCCCACGGCATCGCCATGGCCGAGGGCATGGCCCACCAGAAGCTGGCGGTGGACACCGGCCGCTGGCCCCTCTACCGCTTCGACCCGCGCCGGGCCGAGCGGGGCGAGAACCCGCTGCAGCTCGACAGTCCCGGGCCGCGGCGGCCCCTGGCCGAGGGCATGGAGGCGGAGAACCGCTTCCGCATGTTGCGCTACAGCCAGCCGGAGCGCGCCCGCCAGCTGGCCCTTGCCGCCCAGGTCGACCTCGACCGCCGCTGGGCCACCTACCGGGCCATGGCCGCCCCCTGGCCTGGGGCCCGGCCCAGCGAGGCCCCCGCTGCGGAAGGCAAGCCATGACCCTCTCGCTCACCACCCCGGATCTGGGCACCAGCTACCTGGGTCTGCCGCTGCGCTCCCCCCTGGTGGTGGGGGCGGCCCTGCCCCTCAGCGAGCACGTGGAGCAGCTGGTGGAACTGGAGGCCCAGGGCGCCGCCGCGGTGGTGCTGCACTCCCTGTTCGAGGAGCAGATCGAGCAGGAGCAGCTGGCGCTTTACTGGCACGCCAGCCAGGGCGAGGAGAGCTACGGCGAGGCCCTCAGCTACCTGCCCCAGGGGGCTGCGGTGCACGAGGGGCCCGACAGCTATCTGCGCCTGATCGAGCGGGCCCGACGCCAGCTCACCATTCCAGTGATCGCCAGCCTCAACGGCAGCCATCCCGGCCGCTGGGTGGAGACGGCCCGCCGCATCGAGGCCGCCGGTGCTTCGGCCCTGGAGCTGAACATCTACGCCCTGCCCACCGATCCCGACCTCAGCAGCGCCGCGATCGAAACCCAGATTGAAGAGATCGTGCGCGAGGTGCGTGCCGAGGTGCGCCTGCCCCTGGCGGTGAAGCTCAGTCCGTTTTTCACCAACCTGCGGGCCATGGCCCGTCGCCTCGCCGCCGCCGGCGCCGATGGCCTGGTGCTGTTCAACCGCTTCTACCAGCCCGACATCGACATCGAGGAACTCGACCTGAGGCCCAACCTGCTGCTCTCATCCCCCCACGACCTGCGCCTGCCCCTGCGCTGGATCGCCCTGCTGCATGGCCGCGAGCGCCTCGACCTGGCCGGCAGCAGCGGGGTGCATCGCGGCACCGACGTGGTGAAGCTGCTGATGGCCGGGGCGGCCGTCACCCAGATGGTGGCGGCCCTGCTGCGCCACGGTCCGGAGCGGCTGCGGGGCATCGAGGACGAGCTCAGCACCTGGCTGATGGAGCACGATTACGGCTCGGTGCGGGAGCTGCAGGGCTGCATGAGCCAGCAGCGCTGCGCCAACCCGGGCGAGTACGAGCGGGCCCAGTACCTGCGGGCGGTGCAGGGGCCCTGGCCAGGGTTGGTGCATGACAGCTGAACCGCTGCCTGCCCCGTCCAGTGCTGCAGCCGAGGTGGCGGAGCTGGCGGCCGAGCTGGCGGCGATCACCACCCGCCCCTGGACCCTGATGGAGGTGTGCGGCGGCCAGACCCACGCGATCGTGCGCTGGGGGCTGGATCAGTTGTTGCCGCCCGGGCTGCGGCTGATCCACGGGCCCGGCTGTCCGGTGTGCGTCACCCCGGCGACCACGATCGATGCGGCCCTGCAGCTGGCCCGTCGCCCCGACGTGATCCTCTGCTCCTACGGCGACATGCTGCGGGTGCCCGGCAGCGCCAGCGGCGACGACCTGCTGGGCGTGCGGGCCAGCGGCGGCGACGTGCGCCTGCTCACCTCCCCCCTGCAGGCGATCGGCCTGGCCCAGCAGTACCCCGAGCGCCAGGTGGTGTTTCTGGCGGTGGGCTTTGAAACCACCGCCCCGGCCACGGCCCTCCTGGCCCGCCAGGCGCTGGCGCTGGGCCTGGACAATCTGTCGCTGCTGGTGGCCCACGTGCGGGTGGCCCCGGCGATGGCGGCGATCCTGGCCGATCCCGCCAACCAGGTGCAGGGCTTTCTGGCGGCGGGCCATGTGGGCACGGTGATGGGGCTGCCGGAACTGGAGGCCATCAGCGTTCGCTACCGGGTGCCGGTGGTGGTGAGCGGCTTTGAGCCGCTGGAGCTGATGGCGGGCCTGGTGGCCTGCGTGCGCCAGCTGGAAGCGGGGCGCACCGAGGTGGAAAACGCTTACGGCCGGGTGGTGCGCTCCGAGGGCAACCGCGCCGCCCAGGCCCTGATGGCCGCGGTGTTTGCGGTGGTGGACCAACCCTGGCGCGGACTGGGCGTACTGCCCGCCAGCGGTCTGGCCTTGCGGGGCCCGTATCGCCGGTTGGATGCCCGAGAGCGGTTCGGGCTGCAGGCGGGCGCCGCTGCAGACGCATCCGCGCACCCCTGCATCAGCGGCCCCATCCTGCGCGGCCTGGCCCGCCCGCCCGACTGCCCCGCCTTCGGCGGTGCCTGCACACCCGACCATCCCCTCGGCGCACCGATGGTGTCGAGTGAGGGGGCCTGCTCCGCCTACTACCGCTACCGGCCGCCCGCTGGACTGCCGATCGCGCCGCCATGACCGACCGCATCCTGTTGGCCCACGGCGGCGGCGGCAGCCTGATGCAGGAGCTGATTCGCCAGGAGTTGCTGCCGCTCTACGGCAAGCGGGCCGGCGAGCCGCAGCCGGTGCTGCACGACGCCGCCTTGTTGGAGCTGCCAGCGGCGGCTGGCCAGCTGGCCTTCAGCTGCGATGGCTATGTGGTGCAGCCCCTGGAGTTTCCGGGGGGTGACATCGGCAAGTTGGCGGTGATCGGCACCGCCAACGACCTGGCGATGGCGGCTGCCCGGCCGCGGCATCTGAGCGTGTCGCTGATCCTCGAGGAGGGGCTGCCGCTGGCGCTGTTGCGCCGGGTGGTGGCCTCAATGGCCGCGGCGGCCGAGCAGTGCGGCGTGCGGATCGTGACCGGCGACACCAAGGTGGTGGAGCGGGGCAAGGCCGATGGCCTGTTCATCAGCACCAGCGGCGTGGGCACGGTGGAGCAGGCCCAGCCCGTGCAGCCCGCTGCGATCCGCCCCGGCGACCAACTTGTGCTCAGCGGCGACCTGGGGCGCCACGGGGTGGCGATCCTGGCGGCCCGCCATGGCCTGGATCTGCAGCCGCCGGTGCTGAGCGACTGCGCGCCCCTCTG
>JBIKUY010000315.1:0-3154 GCA_044347355.1 Prochlorococcaceae cyanobacterium
GCCGGAGGCGTATGTGCCCGTCTCCGACACCTACATCGCCAAGACGGCGTCGATCAACGAAGAGATCGACATGCTGCGCCACTCGGCGACGCGCTCGCTGTTCGAACGGCGCGATGTGATCGTGGTGGCCTCGATCAGCTGCATCTACGGCTTGGGAATTCCGTCGGAATACCTCAAGGCGGCGGTGAAGTTCCAGGTGGGCGACACACTCAACCTGCGGGGCTCCCTGCGCGAGCTGGTGAACAACCAGTATTCCCGCAACGACGTGGAGATCTCCCGCGGCCGCTTCCGGGTGCGCGGCGACGTGCTGGAGATCGGCCCGGCCTACGAAGACCGCCTGGTACGAATCGAGCTGTTCGGCGACGAGGTGGAGGCGATTCGCTACGTGGACCCCACCACCGGTGAGATCCTGCAGAGCCTCGAAACCATCAACATCTATCCGGCCAAGCACTTTGTGACCCCGAAGGAGCGATTGGCCGATGCGATCAAGGCGATTCGCACCGAGCTGCGTGAGCGGCTCGACCTGCTCAATGGCCAAGGGCGACTGCTGGAGGCCCAGCGGCTGGAGCAGCGCACCACCTACGACCTGGAGATGCTGGAGCAGGTGGGCTACTGCAACGGCGTGGAGAACTACGCCCGCCACCTGGCCGGCCGCCAAGCGGGCACACCGCCCGAGTGCCTGATCGACTACTTCCCCGACGACTGGCTGCTGGTGGTGGATGAGAGCCACGTGACCTGCAGCCAGCTGCAGGCGATGTACAACGGCGACCAGAGCCGCAAGCAGGTGCTGATCGAGCACGGCTTCCGCCTGCCCTCCGCCGCCGACAACCGGCCGCTCAAGGGGGAGGAGTTTTGGGAGAAGGCGCGCCAGACGATCTTTGTGAGTGCCACCCCGGGGAACTGGGAGCTGGCCGAGAGCCAGGGCCAGGTGGTGGAGCAGGTGATCCGGCCCACCGGGGTGCTTGATCCGATCGTGGAGGTGCGACCCACCGACGGCCAGGTGGACGACCTGCTGGGCGAGATCCGGGTGCGGGCCGACAAGCAGGAGCGGGTGCTGGTGACCACCCTCACCAAGCGCATGGCCGAGGACCTCACCGACTACCTGGCTGAGAACGGCGTGCGGGTGCGCTATCTCCACTCAGAGATCCACTCGATCGAGCGGATCGAGATCATCCAGGACCTACGCAATGGCGAGTACGACGTGCTGGTGGGCGTGAACCTGCTGCGCGAGGGCCTCGACCTGCCGGAGGTGTCGCTGGTGGCGATCCTCGATGCCGACAAGGAGGGTTTCCTGCGGGCCGAGCGTTCCCTGATCCAGACCATCGGCCGGGCCGCCCGCCACATCGAAGGCGTGGCCCTGCTCTATGCCGACAACCTCACCGACTCGATGGCCAAGGCGATTTCGGAAACCGAGCGCCGCCGCGCCATCCAGCACACCTACAACCAGAAACACGGCATCACCCCCACCCCGGCGGGCAAGCGGGCGGGCAATTCGATCCTGGCGTTTCTGGAGGTGTCGCGCCGGCTCAACGACGAACAGCTGGAGCAGGCCACCGAACAGGCCGAGCACAACGAAGTGCCGCTCGATTCCCTGCCTGAGCTGATTCAGCAGCTTGAGGACAAGATGAAAGCCGCCGCCAAGAATCTGGAATTTGAAGAGGCGGCCAACCTGCGTGACCGCATCAAAGGTCTGCGCCAGAAGCTGGTGGGCAAGGCCTGATTCGGGCCATTCAGCCCCGGCTTCAAACGGGTGCTTCGCTGCCTTCGGCGCGATGGCTGATGCTGCCGCCCAGGTCGAAGGCGGCGTGAACTGCCTGCAGGGCGCGCACACCATCGGCTTCCGCCACCACGCAGCTGGTACGGATTTCGCTGGTGGCGATCAGCTCAATGTTGATGCTGGCATCCGCCAGGCTGCGGAACATGCGGGCCGCCGTGCCGGGGGTGCAGGGCATCCCCGCACCCACGGCACTCACCCGGGCGATCGCGGCACCTTCCTCAAAATGGGACCCGGGCCACTGATTCAGCAGGGCCGCGAGGGCCTGTTCGGCTCGCCGGCGGTCGTCGCGCTTAAGCGTGAAGCTGATGTTTTTGCTGCCGTTCTGAGTGCGTTCCGACTGCACAATGGCGTCCACGCTGATGCCAGCGTCGGCCAGGGCTCGGCACACGGCGGCAGCGGTGCCGGGGCGGTCGGGCACCCGTCGCACGGCGACCTGGGCCTGGTCGCGGTCCAGAGCCACCCCCCGCACAGCCGGATCACCAAGGTGACAGGGTGCAGGGTTGTGGTGCAGTTGGCTCTCACCCAGCTCAAAGGCCTCGCTGGCGGCGCGCAGGGCCTTCGCCCCTTGCTCGCCGGCCACCAGGCAGCTCACCTTCACCTCGCTGGTGGCGATCAGGCGCAGGTTGACGCCGGAGCGGGCCAGGGTGTCGAAGAGGCGGGCCGCCACTCCAGGGCGTCCCATGATCCCGGCGCCGGCGATGCTGAGCTTGGCCAGGCCTGCTTCGGCGCTCAGCTGGGCACCACCGTCGCTGCCCGGTGCCGCTCCCAGGCCTGCCAACACATCGCGGCACACCAGTTCGGCCCGATCCAGATCGGCTTCGGCCAGGGTGAAGGCGATGTCGTTGGATGTGCCCTCGTGGGTGGCCTGCACGATCAGGTCCACGTTGAGCCCGGCGGCACCCAGGGCCTCAAACAGCTGGGCTGCTACGCCCGGACGATCCGGCACATGGGCCAGGGCCACCACCGCCTGGTGCTCCTCGAGCTCGGCGCCATCCACGGGCTTACCCAGCTCCAGGCCGCCATGGCCGATCGGTCGGGCCGAGCCACTGGTGAGCAGGGTGCCGGGGGCATCGCTCCAGCTCGAGCGCACCACCAAGGGCACGCCGTAGTTGCGGGCGATCTCCACAGCCCGGGGGTGCAGCACGGCGGCACCGAGGCTGGCCAGCTCCAGCATCTCGTTGCAGCTCACCTGCTCCATCAGCTGGGCGTCGGCCACCTTGCGCGGGTCGGTGGTGAGTACGCCCGGCACATCGGTGTAGATCTCACAGGCGTCGGCGCCGAGGGCGGCGGCCAGGGCCACCGCCGACGTGTCGGAGCCGCCGCGGCCCAGGGTGGTGATCTCGGGGGTGCCGGCTGCCGAGTTGCTGGTGCCCTGGA
>JBIKUY010000178.1:0-4953 GCA_044347355.1 Prochlorococcaceae cyanobacterium
TTCATCCACTCCCCCAACAGCTTCCCTTAACTCATCCAGGCCGTTGGCACCAAAGATCACGATGCCTTTAGTAAAAATAGGCAGGCTCGCCTGCATCGAAGTCGCGGCAATCTTTCGCAAGTGTTTTACAATAGACCGATGAAGACGAACTGCTCGTCCATCGATTCAGACAAGGCCAGGTCAACACCAACGCAATCACCAAGACGGATACACATTGTCTTACAATCAGCGAGCAGTTCATGCCTTTACCGATCCGGCCATTCAGCATTCCAGCTTCATTAGCCCAGCCCGTGAAGAAACCCCAGCGGCCACTTTAGACTTACAGCCTCATCGGGCATCATGACCTCCCCCAGCCAGAAGGTTGTTTCGGCGCCACCTACATCACTCGGCCCTGAAGGCCTCCACCCCCGCGTCGACGAGGATGACATAACTTACCAACACCGATTTAGCATCAGCATGAAGCCAAAAACGGAAACAATACATGGAAATAATGCAATGATGGCCGCATAACCGAACACTATCCCGTCTGTTTCCACAAGAGGTCAAAGAAGGGTCTCACCACGCCAAAAGAGAGCAACACGATCCTAATCTGCATGCAGGCATCGTGAAGGAACTGGTGAAGACAGAGCAATCAGTGCCAAGGACAACCGAGAACTCCGACGCCCACACATTCAAGCGAAAGCCCCTTCGGCCACTACGGCGGCTCTATCAGATGTCGCCTTGGCTAGGCGCCGCTTTGATCAGCATCGGGGTCCAAGTCTCCGGTCTGGCCCAAAACCTGAATCTGCTGGTCTACGACCTGGCGATCTCGCTGCGCCCCAAAGCCAGCGCCCAGGCGCTACCGATCACGATCATCGGCGTCATCGAGAACGACATCAGCAAGCTGGGCTGGCCGATCGATGACCGTTACTTCTGCAGCGCCATCGACCATCTGATCGAGGGTGGCGCCCTGGCCGTGGGCTTTGATCTCTACCGTGACAAGGGTGTCGGGCCCGATCAGGACTGCCTGCGTGAGCGGTTCAGGACCAACCCACGGCTGGTATCCATCTTCCTCCTGGCGAGCGACATACCGGCCATTCCGGGGACGCCGGACAATCGGCAGGGCTACAACGATGTTTCGTTGGACCTCGACGGGGTCCTGCGCCGCGATCTGGTTCACGTCACGGGCCAGGAGGAAGCGGTCGTTTCGTTTCCCTTGCGCGTGGTGGAAGTCGCCACAGGCAACACAAGCTTGCGGGAGAGGTTGGAAGCGCAAAGCGTTCCAGATGCCTGGCTCAGTGCTGATGCTGGTGGGTATCACCGCAAGAAGGACGCGGCTGCGGGCATGCAGCGCATGCTGGAGGTACGGGAGCCTGGAACGTTCAAGTTCTATTCCCTGTCGGAGTTACTGAAGCAAAGGATGCCGAATGATGCGTTCAGAAAACAGATCGTGCTGATCGGCAGCACGGCGGCCTCGTTGCGCGATCTATTTTTAGTGCCGATGAGTCGATTTCATAGCGGCGCTGAACCGCTCACGCTTCCGGGGGTCGAGGTGCATGCCAACAGAGTGGCCACTCTGTTGGCGCACCAGAAAGGTGAGCCAGTGCCAGGATGGTTGATGCCTGGATGGGGCAACCTGCTGCTCACCTTGCTAGCGGCCGGTGTGGGATTAGGCCTGGGAGAGTCGTTCCAGAGATTGCGCTGGAGCGTGCTGGCTGTGGGCAGCAGCTTGGTGGTCATCGGAGGGGGGCTTGTGGGGCTGCTGTTCTTGCATGTGTGGATTGGGACCACCATGCCCCTGGTGGCGCTATCCACATTTGCCGGAGCCGCCTGGCTGCGCCGCGGGGCTGCCAGCCAGGAGCATGCCCAACAGGTGCAGCGACTGCTGGGTCAGGCCACCTCTCCGGCCGTTGCCCAGCAGCTCTGGGAACAGCGCGACCAGTTGCTACGGGACGGTCGTTTCGAAGGGCGCCAACTCGCTGTGACGGTGCTGTTCTCCGACACGGCTAACTTCACCTCTTTATCAGAACTTCTGGGGCCTTCGGCCCTGATGGATTGGCTGAACCGGGGTATGGCCTACTGCGTGCCGGCGGTGACCCGCCGCAATGGCATGGTGAACAAGTTCACCGGCGATGGAATGTTGGCCGTGTTTGGCGTGCCGGTGAGCCAGGACCCGAGAGCAGATGCCGATGCTGCCATTGAGGCAGCTCTGGACATTCGCCGCGGACTCACTGAGCTCAACAGCAGCCTGCTCGCTGATGGCCTACCACCGATGCGTCTGCGGATCGGCATCCACTCAGGCACCGTGTTGGCGGGGTCGATGGGCAGCAGCGAGCGTCTCGAATACGCCGTGATTGGCGACACCGTCAATTGCGCGTCCCGTCTTGAGAGCCTCGACAAACAGCGTCACAACGGCGCAGTGCGGATCCTGGTGTCATCGGCCACGCGCGAACTGCTGAGGGCTGAGCTCGACGAGCAGTTGCCATGGCTGGAATGGGGAACGCTGCCAGTGAAGGGCCGCAACGAAGAGCTCACAATCTCCGAACTTCAGGAGGGGCAGCGCACGGGGAGCTGATCAGGCCAGTCAGCATCCAACAGGTCGGCCAAGCCAAAAGACGCCGCTAACTCCGTGCGACGGATGCTGCCACCACAGCGCTTCTGCAGGTCAAGCAAGCGAACTTGGATAACCTCGTCAGCAGGGCTGGAATCGCGTACCAGCAGGCTCAGAGCCGGCGGAGAGGTGGATTGAACAAACTGGAGGAGATCGCCGCTGGCACCGGTGCCGATCTCCTCATCACAGCGATAACTCGATTCCCAGAGGGTGGGCGCCTTGAAGGCAGGCCCCCGAACCAACACGACCGCAGGCCCGCTGGCGGGGAGCCGTTGCTCAGCACTCACGGCGGCAGCCCCTTGGGGTCGAAAACGCAACTCCAAGGGCCTGGGGTCGCGAGCAGGGCCCTGGATCAGACCGAGCAACGGTGGAGATCCACTGGCATACACACTGGTTTCGGGCACCAGATGCACGATCAGGCGGGAGTTGCACTCTCCCCGAGTGCCGCCGCCGACGCGGCGGCCGGGGAATGTGGAACGCAGATCAGACTGGGCTAAAGCGTCTTCAGACGCGAGCGGTGTCAGGGTGAGTGCCGACAGGGACAGCACAATGGCCAACGAACCAGACCAGCGGGCAGCGACATGATTCGCCATTCCGATCCACATGGATGGGGGGATGGTCCGATTCTGACCAAAAGATCACAGAAAAACCAAGATTCATCACAACTCAGCGACACAACGGATGGGCGATCTGATGGCTCATCAGATCGCCCAGACGGATGATCGTGGGGGAGCAATTCAGCGGCTCCTTTGGCATGGTGGAACGGATCAGGCAAGTCCGCTGATCAGCGCTGGTGGCGCTCTCCTCGTTCTGTGGGCGCGTGCAAAAGCTCGCACCTGCCGACAGCGGCGTGGATGGCGCTGTCGGGCCGAGCTGGCCAGCCGTTCAAGCGCATCTACCACCCGGGTATGAAAGTTCTATGCATCCTGGGCAAGCTTGCTGATCAGCTCATCACTGCAGCAGCGCTGGGCGAGGTTGCGCGTCTCCCCCGGCAGTAGCGAGTTGAAACCGCAGATCCCCCTGTTCGCCCGTCCCCGATCAGGCGCTGCAGAGCGGCAGGCCTTGACCTACCAGGGGGAGCCGATCAATTTGATACCGGCCCAGAAAAACGGGTGGGAAAAGCCAGATGCGCCCAGTCGCTTCTGTGCTGTGGTCAGGTTGACCAGCAGCGGCGTCCCATCGGAGCCGATCACCTGATCACCCTTCAGCCGGATCTGTCCTGTGGCCATGGCGATGCGGGTGGCCTGGAGCGCCTCGGCCTTGGGCATGCCGGAATCAAGGTACCGGTAAAGCTGCAGAAAGTAAGCCGAGGTGGCCACATCATCGACATACCAGAGGGTGCCAATGGCGCTGCGGGCTCCGGCCTGGAGGGCCAAACCGGCAAAGCCCATCTCCGTATCCCCATCGCCGAGGGCGGTGCGGCAGGCGCTGAGGCTAAACAACTCAAGGGGTTCGCCCTCTCGCCGCTGGCGCAGGCTTAGGAAATCATCCAGGGACATCACCCCCTTGCCCGTGTGCAGCCGGGCCGCAGCCGGGCCACCAGGACGGAATTCGGCATGGCTGGCCACATGGACGCGGTCGTAGCGAGGATCAGCGGCCTGCTCCAGAAGCGCGCTAGGGGTGAAGGCATCATTGAAGAACTTATCGGCGGGCCTCGGGCTCACCAGGCCCTCAAGTTCTTGACCCACCAATGGCAGGGGTGCCAGGCCCGCGAAGCGCGAGGCCCCGGCAGCCAGCAGCCGCTGGGGCCGGCTGCCGGGGCGAGGTGGCGCCAACGACGTAAAACGCACGGAGGGCGTGAGGGCAAAGGCATACTGCTCGCCGAAGAAACGCTTGCCGTCGTGCAGGGCGGCGTAGGGCACGGCCTGGAGACCGCGATCGGCCGCAATCAGCAAGGTGGTGATGCCCTGCTTCCGCAGCAGCGCCTCCACCGGTTCGATCAGTGCCCCGTAGAGGAGGCGGGCCGGCGAACTGGGATTGACCACATCGAGATCATCCTGGCGGGCTAGCTGCTGGTAGAAGGTGCGGAGCAGTAATTCAAACTGCTGGCGCGAAACCAGCACGCGTCGGCCCACAGGATCGCCCTGGCGGGTGATCAGGGAGATATCGAGGAAGGCCGTGGTCGACTCATCCTGGCCATCAGCGGCAGGGCTGCCGCCTGGAGCGTTCTCACTGAAGGACAAGCTGAGGATGGCGGGGCTGTAACCGGCGACATCAGAGGAAATGGTGTCAGCGGCGGCCTCCAGCAGTGCGCGGAGGGATGCGGGTGAGAGATCGGTTGGGGAACCAGCAGGGGGGAGCACATCGGGGATCACTGAGAGCATCCCCTGGGCTCTCAGGGCTTCCGACTCCTGCAGCATCTG
>JBIKUY010000177.1:0-4953 GCA_044347355.1 Prochlorococcaceae cyanobacterium
GCAGCCGCAGCTGGATCGGGCACCATCAGCGGCTCGCTCACGAAGCCCCGCGGCGCCGCACTCCACACCCGCCGCTCGCCGATGGTGAGATCCAGCTTCTCGATCGCCTGCAGGGGGTCGTTGCCGCGCTCGCGCTCGGCCACCGCCATCCAGGCGTAGCGGGCGTTCAGCCCTTGGCGGGCCGGATTCACGCAGGCGAACTCACAGCAGCGCTGCTCCAACCATTCCTGCCGCACCGCCTTTGCTGGATCCGTGCGGGCTAGCTCCAGATTGATGCGGCAGCGCATCAGCTGGCCTTCGGGGATGGCATCGAAATCCACCTGGCGGAAGTCGGTGCCCGGGCCAATCGAGGGGAAGTCGGCATACACGATTGAATCCACCACCAGCTCCTGGCCTCCCCCCTCAGGGGCCGTGGCCTCAAAGGCATTGAGGTGGTGGAACACGAAGCCCTCCGGCGCCGGCACCTGGATCGGCGCCGCCAGCGCACCGGATGCGCCAGAACCGGGCCGGGGAATCAGCCAGAAGGCCCCGGCCTGCCCGGGCTTGCTGGCCAAACACTGTGCCGCACCCTTCTGCCCCAGCACGAAGGGCAGGGGGTTGAAGGCCACGGCGTTCTGCAGGAACACCGCCCAGTTGGGCGTGATGGCGAAGTCGTGCAGGAAGGCGAAGCCCTTGAAGCTGTCGCGGCGCTCGGCCAGCAGCTGGCCAGCCTTCACACCGCTAGCAGGGGAGTCGGCCGTGGCGAACTCCATCAGCCGGATCGTGCTCGTGGGGCCGGCTTTCACACCGAAGGTCACCATCCGGGGTTCGCCGTGGTGGCCGGGGTCGAAGCGGGGGTGGGCGCTGAACGCCTCGCCGGGCTTGAGCAGGCCATCGAGGCGCGAGAGGCCGCGGGTCTCGAGCGTGTCGGGGTCGAGGGCGTGGGGTTCGGCCGCCTCCCACAGGGCCAGCAGCTGATCACCGAGCCGCACCACGTGGGTGTTGGCGATGTTCTTGAGCCGCAGGTCGAAAGCGTTGGCCAGCGGCCCGCCGGGCTTCTGGGTGCCGAACACGCCGCGATACACGAAGCGTTCCGCCTGCTCCTCCGCCTGCCAGCCCTCGGTGCGCACAAAGCGGTTGCGCAGCAGCGCCTTGCCGCCCTCGAAACGCAGGGCGGTGATCATGCCGTCGCCATCGAAGGGGTGGTGCACCCATTGGCCGCCCCGTTCCAGCCGCCCAGGCCCATTGCGGTAGAGGGTGCCCACCAGTGCCGCAGGGATCGTGCCCCGGGCTGCCACCACGGGCACGTCGCTGAGCTCCACGCCCACGTTGCGGAAGGCGCTGGCCCAGTCGCTCCGCTCGAAGCGGGCCGCGGGCGCACTGGGGGCGAGGGTCATGCCGTCGGGGCCGCTGCGGCGGTTGCGAATTGTGTCGAAACTAGGCCGGCGTACACACCACCGCGAGCCAGCAGCTGGCTGTGGCGGCCGGCTTCCACCACCCGGCCGCCGGCGATCACCACGATCTGATCGGCATGGATCACGGTGGAGAGGCGGTGGGCCACCACCAGGGTGGTGCGGTTCTGCATCAGCCGGTCCAGCGCCTCCTGCACCACCTGCTCGGAGGCCGTATCCAGGGCCGAGGTGGCCTCATCGAGGAACAGGATCGGCGCGTTCTTGATCAGGGCCCGGGCGATGGCGATGCGCTGGCGCTGCCCCCCCGACAGCATCGTGCCGTTCTCGCCGATCAAGGTGTCGTAACCCTCGGGCAGCTCGGCGATGAAGCCGTGGGCATTGGCCGCCCGGGCCGCCGCCTCGATGGCAACGGCATCCACGCCCCCCTGGCCGCCCTGGCCATAGGCGATGTTGTTGGCCACGCTGTCGTTGAACAGGAAGGTGTTCTGATCCACCAGCGCAATCTGGGCGCGCAACGAGTCGAGCGAGAGGTCGCGCAGGTCGATGCCATCGAGGGTGATCCGGCCGGCTGTCGGGTCGTAGAAGCGGCAGAACAGATCGATGATCGTGCTCTTGCCCCCGCCACTCGGACCCACCAGCGCCACCGTGGTGCCGCGGGGAATCTCCAGATCGAGCCCGCGGATCACCTGCTCCTCCGGTCCGTAAGCGAAGTGCAGCCCCTCGGCGCGCAGCCCCTCGCGCAGCCCGGCAACCTGGCGGGGCTCAGCTGCTTCCACCGGGTCGGGCGGGGTGTCGAGGATGGCGAACAATTCCTCCGCCGCCGCCAGTCCCTGCTGCATGGTGGCGTTCGCCTTACCCAGGCCCTTGAACGGGGCATAGCAGAGGTAGAGGGAGGTGAGGAAAGCAAAGAAGCTGCCCGTGGTGCGGCTGCCGTTGATCACCGCCTCACCGCCGTACACCAGCACGGCGCAGAAGCCGATCGCCCCCAGCACCTCCATCAGCGGCTGGTTGATGAGCTTGGCCCGCGTGGTGCGCAGGGCCTCACCGCGCACCGAGCGGTTCTCCTGCTGGAAGCGCTCCAGCTCATAGGCCTGCATGCCAAAGATCTTCACCACGCGGGAGCCCAGCAGGGATTCCTGCAGGTAGGCCGCCAGCTGGGCCAGCCGGGTCTGGCCCTTACGGGAATGGCGCTTCACCTTCTTGGCCGTGCGCAGCACCGGCAGCACCCCCAGGGGGAATAGGAAAAAGGCGATCAACGAGAGCAGCCAGTCCTGGTAGAAGGCCACCACCACCAGGGCCAGCAGGGTGATGCCGTCCTTCAGCACGGTCGACACGCCATCCACGATGCCGGTCTTGGCCAGGGTCACGTCGGTGAGCACCCGCGACACCAGCACGGTGGAGGGGTGGCGGTTGAGATAGCTCTGGGGCAGATCCATCACCCGCTCCGCGAGCTCGCCGCGCAGGTCGGCGGTGATCGACTGGCCCACGGTCTCGGTGAGATAGGAGCCGAGGAACTGGCAGAGGGCCCGCACACCGATCACCAGCACAATCACCACCGGCGCCAGGTAAAGCCGCTGCCGGTCGCTGGACGGCAGCACGTCGTCGAACAGATAGCGGATCAGCAGCGGCACCACGCCAGTGGAGGCCCCATAGCCCACGTTGAACAGCAGCGCCAGGCTGAAGGTGGGCCAGAGGTAACGGCGGCCGTAGGCGAGGAAGCGGCGGTATGGGGAACGGGTCAAGGGCAGCGTGGCAACGCAGGCAGCAGGGGGGCGGCTGGGGGGAGCAGCTGGAGGAGCTCCTGGGCGGCACGCTCGGAGGCTCCTGCCCTGCCCATCCTGCTGCGCAATTGGTGGAATGCCGGCTCAAGCGCAGCCCGCTCGGCCTGCAGCCGACGCACCTTCCCCACCAGGGCCTCAGCTTGCACGGCCTGTTGCAGCAGCTCGGGGAACACCTCCCGGCCCAGGATCACGTTGGGCAAGCCCATGATCCGGCGACCGATCACCAGCCGTGCCAGCCAGTAGGTGAGCCAGGAGAAGCGATACACGATCACCGGTGGACAGCCCAGCAGGGCCGCCTCCAACGTGGCCGTGCCGGAACTCACCAGCCCCGCATCCGCCGCGGCCAGCAGGTTGTAGGCATCACCCGCCACCACCGGCAGGCCCAGGCCGCTGCGGCCGGCGGCCCTGCGCAGGAAAGCCTCATCCACCGTGGCGGCCCGCAGCAGCACGGCCTGCCAGCCCTCCGCCTGGAGTAGCTCGGCAGCCCGCAGCAGTTCGGGCAACAGCATCTGGATCTCGCTGCGCCGGCTGCCCGGCATCAGCACCAGCAAGGGCTGGTGGGCGTTGAAGCCATGCACCCGGCGCGTGTCCTCGCGGCTGCGCGTCACCGCAAGGCCGTCCAGCAAGGGATGGCCCACGTAGCGGGCGAAGGAACGGCCGTAGCTGTTGAAGATCGGCTCCTCAAACGGAAAGATCACCGCCAGCCGATCGATGAAGCCAGCCATGCGCCGGGCACGGCCCCGCCCCCAGGCCCACACCTGGGGCGCGATGTAGAAGAACACGGGGATACCGCGACGATGGGCCTCGCGGGCCACCATCTGATTGAAGCCGGGATAGTCCACCAACACCACGGCGGCAGGCCGGTGGCGGTCCATGCGCCGCTTCAGCCAGCGCATCACCCGCCAATGACGGGGAATGCTGGCGGCGATCTCCACCAGGCCGGCGGCCGAGAGCTGGGCCACGTCGATGCGCACGTCCATGCCGGCGGCGCGCAGCTGGGCGCCGCCAATGCCGATCACCTCCAGATCAGGCCGCTGGCGCAGCAGGGCCGCCACCAGATGCCCGCCATGGAGATCACCTGAGGCCTCACCGGCCACCAACAGCACCTGCAGCGGTTCAGCCATCGCCGCGAGCCAGCAGGGCCTGCAGCCGGTCGGCCAGGCGGGCCACAGCGGCCCCGTCCAGGCGCAGGGGAAGCGGCACCACGCGCCCCTCGTGCACCCCATCCAGCAAGGGGGCCAGGCGCTGCCAGTCCTTCACCGTGGTGACCAAGGTGGCCTCCTGCTTGGCCTGCGCCAGTGCCAACAGCCGCTCCAGATCGCCACGAGCATAGGGATGGTGGTCGGGGAACTCCTCACAACCCACCAGCCAGCAGCTCTGCTCCCGCAGGGCGGCAAAGAACTTCTGGGGCAGGCCGATGCCACAGAAGGCCAGCAGCGGCCGGCCCCGCAGCGCCGGCGGCACCGCCAGCGCCGACGGCACCGCCAGCCAGGGCTTCCCCTTGGGCCAGGGCAGCCCCCTGGGCCCGGGATCACCGGCACCGGTGAGCACCAGCAGCTGGGCCCGGCCCAAGGCCCGGGCCGGCTCGCGCAGCGGCCCGGCCGGGAAGGTGAGGCCATTGCCCAGCCGCTGGCGGGCGTCGAGCACGGTCACGTCACAGTCGCGGGCCAGGCGCCAGTGCTGCAGCCCGTCGTCGAGCAGCAGCAGCTCGGCTCCGGCCGCCAGCGCCCGCCGGGCAGAAGCCGCCCGGTCGGAGCCGGCCCACACCGCCGCGCCGCTAC
>JBIKUY010000291.1:0-3448 GCA_044347355.1 Prochlorococcaceae cyanobacterium
AGCGCGGGGAGGACCCCACCGAGCCGCCCTGCAGCGGACCCTACCCTCACCCGCCGGTGGCCCATGAGCCCCGCATGCAGAAGCTGGTGGATGACCTGCGGGCGGCGGGACTCCACCCCTTCCATGCCCCCAGCGGCGTGCTGCTTGATGAGGCGAGCATGCCCTTCAGCCGCTGCCGCCGCTGCAACTGCTGCGACGGCTTCCCCTGCCTGGTGCATGCCAAGAGCGACGCCGAGGTGCTGGGCATGCGGCCGGCCCTGGCCAGCGCCAACGTGTCGCTGCTCACCCGGGCCGAGGTGCGCCGGCTGCACACCGACCCATCGGGCCGCTCGGTGACGGCGGTGGAGCTGGAGCGCGATGGCGAAGTGCTGCGGGTGAGCGGGGATGTGGTGGTGGTGAGTTGCGGCGCCGCCAACAGCGCCCGCCTGCTGCTGATGTCGGCGAACGACAGCCACCCGCGCGGCCTGGCCAATGGCTCCGACCAGGTGGGCCGCCACTACATGTTTCACAACAGCAAGGCGATGGTGGCGCTCGCCCATGAACCCAACACCACCGTGTTTCAGAAAACGGTGTCGCTGAACGACTGGTATCTGGGCGATGCCGAGTTTGCCTATCCGATGGGCAACATCCAGATGACCGGCAAAACCAACGGCACGATCATGAAGGGCTATGCGCCGCTGGAAACCTTTCTGATGCCCGGCTGGACGATGGACAAGATCGCCGAGCATGCCCTCGATTTCTGGATCTCGTCAGAAGACCTCCCCGACCCGGACAACCGGGTGACGGTGGACGCTGAGGGGCGCATCCATCTGAGCTACACCCCCAACAACCAGACCGCCTCGAATCATCTGGTGCAACGGCTCACCGCCATGCTCGACCGGCTCTACCTGCGCAACCACCTGGTGGAGTGCCAGCTCTACATCAAGAGCACGATGTCGATCGCCGCGGTGGGGCACCAGGCCGGTACCTGCCGCTTCGGCAGCGATCCGGCCACCTCGGTGCTGGATCTCCACTGTAAGGCCCACGAGCTCGACAACCTCTACGTGGTGGACACCAGCTTCATGCCCACCATCGGCGCGGTGAATCCCTCCCTCACCGCCATCGCCAATGCCCTGCGGGTGGCGGAGCATCTGCGCGGGCGGTTCGGCCGTTAGCTGGCCTGATCCATCCAGGCCAGGTGGTCCAGGATCAGGGCCACCACGGTGCTGCGATGGCGCGGGGAGAAGGGGCCGCTGCGGCCGTTGTGGCCCATGCCGTCCACCACCTCTCGCCTGACGCGCCCGGCGAAGCGGGTCTTGTTCCAGTTGGAGAGGGGCAGCAGGGGGGAGCGGCCGGGGAACAGCAGCGGCCCCAGGGCGGCCACCGGATCGCGGCTGCCCACCACCATGGCGATACCGGCCACCTGGTCGAGCCGCTGGTTGCCGCTGAACACGCCGCAGCAGGTGAGGATCTGCACCGGGCAGCGGCACAACACCTGGAGAACGTCGGCCATGCCCATGGCCATCTCGCCGCCGCCGCTGTACCCCAGCAGCACGATCCGCTGGCCGCTGCCCTGACGCAGACCGGCTTCCACCAACCGCTGCACCACTTTCAGGGCCAGCTCGTAGTTGAGGATCGGCCCGTAGCGGCGGTCGGCCGAGATCCCCACCTTGATCACGTTGTTGGCCTGCACCAAGGCCCCGCAGATCCCCGTCACCAACCGGTTGGGGTGGTGCTCCTGCAGGGCGAACAGGCGCCGCCAGAACCAGCGGCTGCCGGCGTCGGCAGCCAGCTCGGCCGGGCTGATCGTGTAGGTCTGCACCCCCTCGATCAGCACACTGCCTGCCGGCAGCTGGGCCGCCAGCTCCGCCAGCAGTGCCGCCACTCGCGGTGGGTGCTCCTGCTCGCTCTGGTGGATGCCATCGAGGTACACCACAAAGCGATCGGCCGGCGACAGCTGTCCGGCAGGGGAAGCCACTGGTGGATCGCCCGCTGCGAACAGGCTGGCCGGATCGGGTAGCCCGCCCAGCCAGCCGTTCCAGAAGGCGTATTGGCCTGCCACCGAATAGATGCCTGTGACCGGCACCAGCAGGCCCACCAGCCAGGCCAGCAAAACAGCCAGCTCCTGGAGATCATTGCTCTGCTCCAGGCCGAACCGTTCCAGGCCGCCACGGAGCATGGCGCCGATCACCAGCACTCCGCCCAGCAGCAGGCAGCCACTGAGGCTGATCCGCAGCCAGCGTCGCCCCAGGGCAAAGAAGCGGGCGGCCCGCCGGGTCATCGGCCCAGGGTGTCGGCTAGGCGCCGGTAGCCCCGCTGCCAGCCCTGGTAGAAGAGGGCGCTCACGAGCACCAGGCCGAGGGCATAGCCGGGGGTGGCCAGGGCCAGGGCCTGGCCCACCGGCAGATCGAAGCGGGCCTGCAGCACGGCCACCACGTTCAGGTGGATCAGCACCCAGATCGTCACGGCGATTAGGTCGCTCACATAGGGCGCCGCCACCAGCACATAGAACACGCCGGGCAGCAGGGCGGCCCCCAGGCTCTCGAACAGCGCCCAGGGCTGTAGCGGCCCCTCCACCACCAGGGCCAGCAGCACCATGTCCACCAGGGTGGCCAGCAGCAAGGCCACCGCCAGCACCAGGCCATCGAGCAGGAGCTGGGTGACGATCTGCCGCGGTGTGAGTTGGTTGGCCACCAGGGCGAACAGGTGGGCCAGCGACATCGACAGCCCCACCAGCAGCAGGATCTCCCAGCCGCGATCGAGCTGCAGTAGCCAATGGCCCAGCCTGGCCAGTGCCGCTTCCAGTTCAGCCAAGCTCTTCAGCCCCCCGCTTCAGCCAAGCAGATCACCGCTCAGTCGAGCGCCAGGTCGAGCAGATCGGCGATCAACAGGTTGTCGAACGAGAACAGGCCACCCCCGCAGAAGACCAGCACCAGACACATCACCACGTACATGGCGGCCTTTTCCCAGCTGGGCGGTTCCCCCATCCCCATCGGCCCGATGTAGTCGCTGGCGGGGATCTGGTAAGGGTCGGGGGCGATGAAGGGAAAGCCGGAACGGATTTCCAGCACCATCGCATAGGCCATCGATACCAGGATCGCCAGGGCGGCCAGGGGGGTGAGCAGGCCCGGAAGCAGAGCGATGCCGGCGCCGAACATCGAGGCGGCGGAGAGGAAGCACAGCCACCGCGGGGTGTTCAGGGCCTTGGCCCAGGTGTCCAGGTTGCGCAGCTTGGGCCAGCCATGGCGGATGAAGCACACGCCCATGAACAGGCGCAGCACCAGCAGGGCCGCCTGGGCGGCGGTTGAGGGGGCCGCCGGCACCAGCAGCTCCACCACCGTGATGTCCATCGATCGCGAGCTGATCTGCCCCGCAACGTAGGCAGGGTGCTTCGCCGTTGCCACCATTGGCGCCTGACCCCACACCGTGTGGCCGGCCGTGACCGACTCCCATCAGGCCCTCGCCGCCG
>JBIKUY010000013.1:0-14165 GCA_044347355.1 Prochlorococcaceae cyanobacterium
CTTCAGCATCCATGCCCGCGGGTGCGATCGCGTGGAGCTGTGTTTGTTCGATGCGCTCGACGATCCCGAGCCCGCTGCGGTGATTGAACTCGCCGGCGAACAGCACCGCAGCAGTTCCTACTGGCATGGCTGGCTGGCGGGGGCGGCAGCGGGCCAGCTCTATGGCTACCGCCTGCCCACGGATCCGGATTGCCTGCTGCTCGACCCCTATGCCCTGGCGGTGGCAGTGCCGGCGGGGTACCGCAGGCAGCGGGGCCAGCAGCGTGAGGGGGATCGGACCGGAGCGGGCGGCTGGGCCGGGGCGATGAAGAGTGTGGTGGCCGACCTCGGCCGTTACGACTGGGAGGGGGATCGCCCCCTGCGCCTGGCCTCCCGGGAGACGGTGATCTACGAGCTGCACGTGCGCGGCTTCACGGCCGATGCCAGTTCTGGCGTGCCGGCGGAGCGTGCCGGCAC
Organism: Prochlorococcaceae cyanobacterium; assembly: GCA_044347355.1. Classification (GTDB taxonomy): domain Bacteria; phylum Cyanobacteriota; class Cyanobacteriia; order PCC-6307; family Cyanobiaceae; genus NIES-981. Next base: position 457 of record JBIKUY010000013.1, read on the forward strand.
CTACGCCGGCCTGATCGAGAAGATCCCCTACCTGCAGCAGCTGGGCATCACCGCGGTGGAGCTATTGCCGGTGTTCGCCTTCGATGCTCAGGCGGCGCCGGCTGGCCTCGGCAATTACTGGGGCTACCAGCCCATCAGCGTGTTTGCTCCCCACCCGGGATATGTCACGGGTGGCGATCCCCTGGCCCCCCTCGATCAGTTCCGTGATCTGGTGAAGGCCCTGCATCGCGCCGGCATCGAGGTGATTCTGGATGTGGTGTTCAACCACACCGCCGAAGGTTCCCTGGCTGGCCCGGCGTCTGGGCCCACCCTCTCCTACCGGGGGCTGGCCCCGCACGACTACTACCTGCTGCAGAGCGATGACGGCGGCGGTCTGCGCGACCTGGATGTGACGGGCTGCGGCAACACCCTCAACGCCAACAACCCGGTCGTGCGCCGCTTGATCCGCCATAGCCTGCGCCACTGGGTGGAGCACATGCACGTGGATGGCTTTCGCTTCGATCTGGCCGCCGTGCTGTCCCGCGATGAGAGCGGCAATCCTGAGCTGCGTCCGCCGATCCTGCTCGATCTCGACAGCGATCCGGTGCTGGCCGGCACCAAGCTGATCGCCGAGGCCTGGGATGCGGCCGGCCTCTACGAGGTGGGCAGCTTCGTGGGGGAGCGCTGGCAGGAGTGGAACGGCCGCTTCCGCGACGACCTTCGCCACTTCCTCAAGGGCGATCCCGGCTATGCCTGGCCGGCCGCCCAGCGCCTGATCGCCAGCCCGGATGTGTACGGCCAGCGCGGCCGGGAGGCGGAGCTGAGCGTGAACTTCATCACCTGCCACGACGGCTTCACTCTGGCCGACTGGGTGAGCTACGACAACAAGCACAACCAAGCCAACGGCGAGAACAACCGCGACGGCTCCGACGACAACGCCAGCTGGAACTGTGGGGTGGAGGGTCCCACGGAGGATCCGGAGGTGCTGGCCTTGCGCAGCCGCCAGATGCGGAATGCCCTCTGCCTGCTGCTGCTTTCGGCCGGCACGCCAATGCTGGCCATGGGCGATGAGGTGAGCCGCAGCCAGCAGGGCAACAACAACGCCTACTGCCAGGACAACACCACGAGCTGGTTCAACTGGGGATTGCTGGAGCGCCAGGCTGATCTGCTGCGCTTCACCCGGGAGCTGATCGCCTTTCGTCGGCGCCGCGATGTGGTGATGGATCAGGACAACCTCTGCCTGGCCGACCTGCTCAAGCGCTCCTCGCTGGAATGGCACGGGGTGGAGCCTGACAAGCCCGACTGGGGTCCCGACTCCCACTCGCTGGCCCTGAGCTACACCAGCGCCGCGCATCGCTTCCGGTTGCACCTGCTGGTGAACGCCTGGTGGCAGCCGCTGCGGTTCGCGCTGCCTGCCACCGGCCTGGCGGAGGGCCGCTGGCACCGCTGGATCGATACCGCCCTGCCCAGCCCACATGACATCTGTGCCTGGGGCGATGCACCTGCTCTGCCTGAGTCTGCATACTGCGCGCAGCCCCGCTCGGTGGTGGCGCTGCTGGTGCGGATGGGGGGAGTCGGCTGATGCGCGCCCTCCTGGTTGTGTTGATTTGGTTGCTCCTGGGTCTGGTGCTGGCCCTGGTGGAGTGGCCCTATCAGGCGCTGTCCGAGCTGGGCTTTCGCCTGCAGCGCTGGTGCTGGTCCCTGGCGGGTCTGGCTAGCGGCGGGGGTGGAGCCGGCGTTGGTCTCGAGGTGCATCCGGGCTTGGGTGCGCTGTTGGTGTTCCTGGCCAGTGCGCTGCTGTTCTGGCTGGCCTGGGGACCGCTGGCCGCTGGCCGTGGCGGCGGGGTGGCTCCACTACTAGCCCTGGATCGCTCGTCGCCCCCCCTGCCTGCCGAAGCTGAGGCCAGCTGGCTGGAGAAGCTCAGCCTGGCCACCCAGCTGCGGCGCTTGCCCCTGATGGTGCTCACCCACATCGGCGGTCTGGCCGTGGGGGTGGAGTCGCCATCGGTGGCGATCGGCGCCAGTGTCTTTCTGGCGATCCGGCGGCGCTGGCCCCGCCTGGGCCCCCTGGCGCAGCTGCCCCTGCCTGCTGTGGCCGTGATCGGCGGGGCCGCCGGTCTGGGGGTGGCCTTCCGGTCGCCGTTGCTGGCCGCCACCTATGCCCTGGAGGAGGTGGGTCGCCGCAGTGGCGTGGGCCTGCTGGGGCCGATGCTGCTGGCGTCTGGCGCTGGGGCCCTGCTGAGCACCTCACTGGGCCAGCCGGCCCGACTGGAAGGCTTGCAGTTCGGTGCGCTGGCGTCCCCCCTCTGGGGCTGGGCGGTGCTGTTCACCCTGCTGGGCGCGGTTCTGGGCGTCCTGCTGGTGCGCCTGCTGATTCCGGCGGCGGCGTTGGTGCAGCGGCTGATGGGGCGGCAGCGCCTGCTGGGTGCCGTGCTGCTGGCCCTGGCGCTTACCGCCCTGGCGGTGGTGAGCGCGGGCCTCAGCCTCAACGACGGTTCACTGTCGCTCGCGGCCGCCCTAACGGGGGAGAGCGGCGGGCCGCCCCTCACCTTGCTGTGGCGCGGCCTGGCCACGCTCGTGAGCCTGGCCGCTGGAGCGCCCGGCGGCCTGATGCACGACAGCATGACCCTGGGGGCCCTGTTCACCTCCTTGCTGCCGGGGCCGCTCGACTTGTCAACGGCCCAGCTGGGCCAGCTGGCGGCGGTGGGTGCGGTGGCCCTGTTTGCCGGCGCCCAGAGCACGCCTCTTTTTTGCGCAGCGTTTGTGTTCACGCTGCAGGGGGATCCTCAGTTGCTTCCGGCCCTGTTGCTGGTGGCTGGCGTGAGTGATGCCCTCAGCTCCAGGCTGCGTGGCGAGGGCTGGAACGGCCACCAGTGCGCAGCCCTGCTGCGCCAAGGGGGCGGCGGCCCGGCCCTCAGCGCACCACCAGCTGCAGGCGATGGCCGTCGGGATCGTTGACCTGCAGCCCTGCCCGAAAGCCCAGATCCCGGGCTTCCTGGTGGGAGAACGTCACCACCCCGGGGCTGAGCAGCCGGCCGCCTTCCTCCTCGAGCGCAGCGGCGATCGCCTTGAGCTGCTCGGCCTCCTGGCCTACCACCAGCCGCAGCTGGCCATGGGCCCGGTCCTGGGGGCCCAGATCCGCGGGCATGGGCCGGCCCCCAGCCGGCGTGCGGTAGTCGAGGCACTCAATGCCGGCGCCGCTGGGACAGCGGTGGCTGGTGATGCGCACCCGGGTGCCGGCCAGGCCATCGAGCTGGTCCTGTTCCGGGCCCTCGTTGATTCCATCGCCGCCCAGGCGCAGGCCTAGGAGCTGGTTGTAGAAACGGCAGCTGCGCTCGCTGTCGGCCACGCCGATGGCGCTGTGGTCGATGCCCAGAAACAGGCCGGAGGTTTCAGGGCTGTTGCTGCTGCCGGGGCCCGGGCTGTGCCAGCGGGCGTCGCCCTTGTCCGGGGGGAAGGCCAGTAGCTCCAGACAGTGCCCCTCGGGGCTGCACAGTTTGAAGGCTTCGATCCCGGCCGCCGCCGGGTTCCAGTCGGGCAGGCGCTGGGGCGCCGATGAAATGGCCTGCAGGGCGCCACTGGCGATCGCCTGGCGCACCGGGGCACTGGCCTGCTCCAGTTCCCGCACCACGATGCAAATGTGCTGAAACCAGAGGTCGTTGCTGCGGCTGTCCGGAGGGAAGGGCCGGCTGGCCCGCTGGCCGGGGGCCAGGGCCTGCACTTCGAGCAACTCCAGCCGCTCGCGGCCCAGGGCGAGGCGCACCAGCTTGAGCTGGGCCCCGGGCAGGCCGATCAGGCGGGCGTAGCCCGGGCCCGGCTCGATGGCCTGGAGTCGGCGGAAGCCCAGCAGGGTGCAGAAGAAGGCGGCGCAGGCCTCGGCATCCGCGCAACTGAAGCTCACCGCATCCAGGTGGGGCCAAGGGGCCAGGGCGGCAGCACCGGCAGCGCCGATCTGGGCGTCGCGCTGGGGAGTCATGCCCGACACGCCTAGACCACCCAGCAGGTCGCCCTCCCAGCGCAGGGCGATGCCCCCGCCCATGGCCGCCGCCGGTTGGCCCAGAGCAGGTGCCAGTTGCAGCAGGGCCGGACGCTCGCCGTTGATGGCCGCCTCCAGGCCGGCGGTGTCGCTGCCGGTGAGGGCGGCTATGCGGGCCTTGGCGATCGCCGCCTCGGCGGCGGCGGGGCTGGCGCCATCGAGGCGGCGGAAGGCGAGCAGCCGGCCGCCCCCATCCACCACCGCAGCGGCCACCAGGGAGCCGTCCCGCCGGGCCTCGGCCAGGGCGGCCGCCAGCAGGCGCTCGGCATCGGCCAGTTCCAGAGCAAGGGCAGGGCGCATCGCGTTCAGCCCCACACGATCTTCGCCAGCCAGAGGTGGCCCTCCAGCTCCACGCCGGCGGCGGCCGCTTCCAGCTCCTCCTCCGAGAGGCGCAGGGTGGCCTCGGCCTGGTGCTTCACCAGATCCACGCCGCTGAATGGGTAGCCCAGTTCGGCTCCAAGGGCGGCGATGGCATTGAGGTTGGGGCAGCTGTTCAGCTGGGCCAGCAGGGCTGGATCGCCCTTGGCCTGCCGCAGAAAGGCTTCGAGCTGGGGATTGGCCATGGGGACACGGGGTGAGGGGATTCAGCGCTGCCAGGTGGCGCCGCGGGTGTTGGTGAACAAGGCGTAGAGCGCCGTGGAGGCGCAGAGAAACAGGCGGCTGCCGTAGCGGTCGCCAAAGCAGAGATTGCTCACGCGCTTCGGCACCAGCACCTTGCCCAGCAGGGTGCCGTCGGGGGCGATCACATGCACGCCGTCGGCGGCGCCGCACCAGAGGTTGCCGTGCTCATCCAACCGGAAGCCATCGGCCCAGCCGGGGGTGATCCTGTGGAACACCTCGCCGCCGCTGAGGCTGCGGCCGTCGCCGTTCACCTGGAAACGGCGGATGGACTGGCGCGGCTCGCTGGCGCCCGGGGCCCCGGATTCGGCCACGTACAGCACCTGTTCATCGGGGGAGAAGGCCAGGCCGTTGGGGCCGTCGAAATCGGTGGCCACCGCCACCAGTTCGCATCCGTCCTCGATCCCGCCCTCGCCGCCCGCAGGATCCAGCCGGTAGAGCGCCGGAGGTTGCTCCGATTCCTGGCGGCCCCCCTCGTAGTCGTTGATCAGGCCGTAGAGCGGGTCGCTGAACCAGATCGAGCCGTCGCGCTTCACCACCACGTCGTTCGGGGCATTGAGGCGCCGGCCGTGAGCCCGGCTCACCAAGGTGGTGCTGGTGCCGTCGTGCTCGAGACGGGTGAGGCAGCGGCTGCGGTGGTGGCACTGGATCAGCCGGCCCTGCAGGTCGCGCGTTTGCCCATTGGCGAACTCGGATGGCTCCAGGAAGGGGGTCACCCCGTGCTGCTCACTCCAGCGCAGGGTGCGGTTGTTCGGGATGTCGTTGAACAGCAGGCAGCGCTGGTCGCCGAACCACACCGGCCCCTCCAGCCAGCGGAAGCCCTCGGCCAGCAGCTCCAGCTCGGCGTTGAACAGCACCAGCCCGTCGAAGCGCGGGTCGTGGCTCTCGGTGCAGGCCGAGGGCTGATGCACCGCTGGCGGTGTCATTGGAAGTAGCCGGGGCGGGCGCAGCGCCAGGCGTCGTCGTTGCGCTGGATGATCAGCTGCACGCAGGGCTCATCGCCCTCCTGGGCCGAGAGGTGTCCCCGCTTGCCGTCGGGCGTGGCGATGCAGTTCTGGTCGCCGCCGAAGGAATACTCGCCCGCGCGGATGGTCACGGTCTGGCCGTCCATGCTCTGCACCGACCAGGCCCCCTTGAGCACGTAGATCCACTTGGGCACGTGGTTTTCGTGCCAGTCGGCGGTCCAGCCCACCGGCAGGTAGGTGACGAACGCATTGCCCTGATCAAACAGGGGCCGGGAGAACTGCGGTGAATCGCCGGGACCCAGCTGCCCCAACTGAAACGAGCTGATCGTGCACGGTTGCTGGCGGCTGATGCCGGCGTCGTCGGTCCAGAGATGCCAGTAGGTCTCGGGCTGGGGCGCCAGGCTGAAGGGGTCACGCATGGCAGGGGCGTTCAGTCCTTGATGGCGATGGCCGAGATCTCCAGCTGGATGCCCAGCACAAGGGCGGCCACCTGCACCACGGCACGGGAGGGATAGGCCTGGGGGTCGGGGAAATACTCCTGCCACACGACGTCGAACGTGTCGAGTGTGTTGATGTCGGTGAGGTACACCGTGGCACTCACCATGTGTTCAAAGCCGAAGCCCGCCTCCTGCAGCACTGCCTTGATGTTGCGCATCACCTGGCGGGATTCGAGGGTGATGTCGCCATCACCAACCACCGCGTTGGTTTGGGGATCCACCGGTAGCTGCCCGGTGATGAACAAGGTGTTGCCGTGTTGGAACCCCTGGCTGTAGGAGGCCACCGGCTTTGGGAAGCGGTCGCTGTGAATGGCCCGACGCAGGGAAGGCGCTGGCATGGAGAACACACGGCTGTTCATCGTTCACCGTAGGGATTGCAGGCCAGCTGGGCCTGGTCTGTCATTGATGGATGTGCCGCCGGTGGTGAACTGCTGATCAATGCCCTGTCTTCTGTGCTGGGGTGTTGCAGCTGGCTGTCCGATGCATGGGCTGTGCCTAGTTTCTGCCTGATTCCCTCCTCCGCTGCGGCCAACGCTCCCCATGACCCAGGCCAACCCCTACGCCCAGGAAACCCTGGCCAACCTGCTGCAGGGCAAGGTGATCATCGTCACCGGTGGCAACAGCGGCATCGGCAAATCGATCGTTGAGGAGGTGGCCCGCCTGGGCGCCAAGGTGGTGATCGACTACCGCTCCCACCCGGAGGTCACCGAGGCGATCGAGGAGGAAATCGGCGAACTGGGCGGCAGCTGCATCGGTGTGCAGGCGGATGTGGGCAAGTTGGAGGATTTACAGCGGTTGGTTCAGGAGGCGGTGGGCCGTTATGGGCGCCTCGATGTGATGGTGAACAACGCCGGCATCGAGACGCGCACTTCGATTCTTGACACCACGCCAGAGGATTTCGACAAGGTGCTGAATGTGAACTTGCGCGGTGTGTTCTTCGCCACCCAATACGCCGCAAAGCAGATGATTGCCCAGGGCAGTGGCGGCCGCATCATCAACATCTCCTCCGTGCACGAGGACTGGCCCATGCCCAATAACACGCCCTACTGCGTGGCCAAGGGCGGCGTGCGCATGCTCACCCGCACCGCCGGCGTGGAGCTGGCTTCCCAGGGCGTCACGATCGTGAATGTGGGTCCGGGTGCGGTGGCGACGCCGATCAACGACTCCACCATGAACAACCCCGAGCTGCTGGCCAAGCTCAATGCCGCCATCCCCATGGGCCGCATGGCCCAGCCGGGGGAAATCGCCAAGGTGGTGGCCTTCCTGGCCAGCGATGCCGCCAGCTACATCACCGCCACCAGCATCTTTGCCGACGGGGGCATCATGCAGAGCAGCCCTGGCCTGTGATGCTCGGCAGCCGGGCCGGCAGCAGGCGCTACACCAGGGATGACGTCGAGCGGCTGCGCAAGCGTCATCGCGGTTACCAGCTCACCCTGGCGGTGGAGGTGCTGGTGATCCTCAGCCTTCCCCTGGCGGCCCTGTGGCCTGGGCTGTTGTCGCTGCTGCTGGTGCTGCTGGCAGGTGCCTTGATCCTGTTTCATAGCCGCTATTCGCTGCTGTCACGTTCGCGCTCGATTGTGTTCGTGTTCGGCGGGATGGCCATGTTGCTGGAGTTGCTGTGGCATCTGCTGCACCAGCTGGATCCGCACTGGAGTGGGGCTCTCACCGTGCCGCACGTGGTGGTGTGGGTGGTGTTTCTGGCACTGGTGCTGATCCGCAAGGTGCACGGCCTGGTACGGGAGCCGTTCGTCACGGTGTCGGTGGTGATGGGCGCTGCCGGTGGTTACCTGCTGATCGGCATTGCCGGAGGGTTGCTGTTCACGGCGCTGTGGGTGTTCCAGCCCGAGGCGTTCAACCTTCCTGCCATCTCCCAGATCAGCAGTGGACCGCTGGCCTTCAGCCGCCTCGGTGCGGCGCCGGCGCTGATGGCTGGCGCCATGAACCTGCTCACAACAGCGGGCACCGACCTGCTCAACCCCCGCAACGTGACGGCCCAGGTGATCAGTGCGGCGATCACCGTGTCCGGCCAGCTCTATGTGGCGATCCTGATCGCCCTCATTCTGGGGCGGTTCCACCGCCGACCGGGTTGAGGCCCAGTTCACGCTTCTCCAGCCCCACTTCCACGCCCATGTGCTGGCCGGCCCGGCCGGTGATCACCAGGGCGGCCCGCTGGTTGGTGGCGATCTGCCACAGCCACTTGGTGAGCAGGGTGAGGCGATTTTCGGTGTCGGGCATGAAGGCCAGGTGGGCCAGGCCCCAGACCAGCCAGCCGGGAAACCCGCTCAGCCGCAGGCCGCGCAGGTCGGCCACCGCGAAGGTGCGGCCGATCACGGCCATGCTGCCGAAATCGGTGAAGCGGAAGGCAGGGTGCTCGCGGCCCTGGCAGCGGGCCAGGATGTCCTGGGCCACCCAGGTGCCCATCTGCACGGCGGGGCCTGCCATGCCGGGCAGGGGCTTGGCATCGGCCGTGTGGCTGTAGCTGCACAGGTCGCCCACCACCCGGATCTCCGGATGGCCCGGGATGGAGAAGTCGGGCTGCACCACCACCCGGCCGCCCCGGTCCAGCTCGCAGCCGGTGTGTTGGGCCAGCAGGCTGCCCAGGTGGGAGGCGCGCACGCCGGCGGTCCAGCACACGGTGGCGCCCTCGAGCGTGTGGGTGCTGCTGCTGCCGTCGGGCTGCTTGCGGCTGAGGCTCACCACGCCGGCAGCGATCGACTGCACCCGTCCGCCCAGCTCCAGCTCCACCCCCAGCGACTGCAGATAGCTGCCGGCGGCGGCCGAGAGGCTGGGGTGCATGGCCCGCAGCACCCGGTCGCCGGGATCGATCAGCACCACCCGGCTTTGGCCGGGGTTGAGCTGTTTGAACTCATGGGCCACCGCATGCTTCATCAGGTCGGCCAGCGATCCGGCCAGCTCGCAGCCGGTGGGGCCTGCGCCGATCACCAGCACGGTCTGCAGGAGCTGGCGGCGCTGGGGATCGGGGGTCTGCTCGGCCTCCTCCAGGGCCATCAGCACCCGCCGGCGGATCTCGTCGGCGTGTTCGATGATCTTCATCGGCGGTGCCTCGGCCCGCCACTCCTCATGGCCGAAGTAGGTGCTGCCGGAACCGGTGGCCAGGATCAGATGGTCGTAGCGGTAGCGGCGCTCGTTGAACACCACCTCCTTCGCCTTGGGGTCGATCTCCTCCACCTCCCCCAGCAGGATCTGGATGTTGGGGGCCTTGCCCAGCAGCTGGCGCAGCGGTGAGGCCACGTCGGCCTCCGACACCAGGCCCGTGGCCACCTGATAGAGCAGGGGCTGGAACAGGTTGAAGTTGCGCTTGTCGATCAGCGTCACCCGCAGCGGCTTGCCGCGCAGGGCCTGGGCCGCCTTCAGTCCCGCGAAACCGCCGCCCACGATCACCACATGGGGCAGCGCGGCGCTGGTGTCCCCCGGCGGATCGAGTTCCAGAAAGAACCGCTCCGGCGCCATCACTGTGTTGCTGGTGGCCTCACGGTATGCCCGGCAGCGGGTTGCCGCCCGGCGTGTGGCGGCTTGCTGGCACGCACTGTCGCCTCAAGTGTGATCTCAGCTGTGGCCGCAAACACAGCACTGCGGCCAACCTGGGATCTGACGCTCCGCCGCCGTGATCCCTCCCCAGAAACAGATGACCGGCATGCTCGGCCACCCGGTGGCCGAGAACCCGATCGATCGGATGTTCGACGCGGTGTATGCCCACTACGGGCTGCCGTGGCAATTCTGGAAGAACGACATCGCCAATGAGGCCGATCTGGCCCTGGCGGTGAAGGCGCTGATGCCGTTGGGGTATCGGGGCATGGCCATCACCGTTCCCTGGAAGGTTGCCGTGATCCCGCTGCTGGATGCGGTGGATAACGACGTGAAGGCGATCGGCGCCGCGAATTACATGACGATCGAAGACGGTCGCCTGATCGGCCATAACAACGATGGCAAGGGGGTGGTCAAGGCGATCGAGAAGATCACGCCGCTCGCGGGCCAACGGGTGGTGATGCTGGGGGCAGGTGGCGCTGGCCGGGCGATGGCGGTGGAGTTGGCCTGGGCCGGTGCGGCCCATCTCACCCTGGTGACGCGGCGGCAGGAGCAGGGCGAGGAGGTGGCCGCCACCGTGACCCGGGCCAGCGGCGTGCCTGCGGTGTGGCAGCCGTGGCTGGGGGACGTGGCGGTGCCGGAGGGCACCACGCTCTTGATGAATGCCACCCATCTGGGCTGTGCGCCCGAACTGGAGCCGGTTCCGGTGCGTTGGGCCACGGTGGATCCGGCCTGCACGGTGGTGGACGTGATCACCAACCCGCGCATCACCCCTTTCCTGGCCACGGCCCGCGAGCGGGGCTGCCCGGTGGTGGATGGGGTGGAGATGCTGGTGCAGCTGGCGATGCAGATCTTCCAACGCTGGACCGGTGTCACCCCCGAAGAAGAGGTGTTCCAGCGGGCGGTGGCTGAGGCGCTGGGAGAGTGAGGGGATGGAGCTCTTTGACGCCCGTGTGGGGCATGGCTAGCGGTATTGCCAGGACCCTGGCCCTGCTCACCTCTGGCACTAACGCCATGTTTCAGCGTTGCATTCGCCCAGCTCTGCTGCCGGTTTGTGCCTCGGTGTGGGCGTGGTTCGGTCTGGGCCCGGTGTGTATGGCGGTGGTGCTTGGCATGCCAGCTGGGCCTAGGGCATGGCGCCGCTGGCCTGGGGCGTGGCAGGCATGGCCACGGCTGCAGCAGTGACCAGTTCAACTACGCCTCGGTGAAGGCCCTCGAACACGATTGGGTGACGTTCACCTGGATCAACAGTGGGAACAGCCAAACCTTGAAGGGCACCTGCCGCCAGGGCGCCCTCAATGGGGCCAAGGCCATCGCAGCCTTCGCTTGGAGCAGCACTGCGTTCTAAGCACCTGTTGGCGCGACTATGGGGAATGAAAGATCAGGCAGCCGCTTCTGCGGTGTCATCCTCTTCAAGAGCTCCCAGCGGAATCAGCTTGATCTGCTTACGACCCAGCTTGATCTCGAACTCGTCACCGGGCTCCAGGCCCAGCTGGGCGGTGTATGCCTTGCCCACCAGGAGGTTGCCGTTGAACTGCACCTTGGCCATGTAGCTCAGGCTGCGGCCCACTTTGGCCCGGCCCTTGCCGCCCCCGTCGCCCAGGGTCATGCCCTTCGCTTCGAGTAGAGCCTCATAGAAGGCGGTGAAGTTCAGCCGCTCGCTCCCATCTTTTTTGGTGCTCACGTAGCCGCACGCGCGCACCAGTTCAGACTTAGAGGCATCCCCAGACTCCTTGACTTTATTGAGCAGGTCTGATCCTGTGAGCATGATCTTGAAATGGATTTGATCTTCATCATAAGCCCAAGATCATCACGCTAACGGTTGTTCATGCCGCTGCTGCCTCTGCTGCACAGTGCAATGTCTAGGCGAATGCCACGCTGTCTTCTTACGTAGATCTACGCTGATGAATGGGTTGTTCCCCTGGGAATTCCAATGGTTGTTCAGCGCGGTTCTGGGCATCTAGCGCCATTCACTTGACTGGTGATCTCCGCCTGATTGAAGGGGTGAAAGGCTATGCCTCTGTTGTGCATCATGACCCTATGGCCCCCTGCTTGCGGGCAATGCGATTCAGCAGGAAAGGCTTGGGATGGTGCAAGGCCACCGCTTGAGGCTCAGCCTCCGACCAGGGTGAGCGCGAACAGCAGTACAAACACGCTCAGCGCCACCAGCCCCAGCCGGGCCACCCACAGCAGGACGGGCCCCAGTCGATCTGCCGGGGACACCTGGCGGCCTTGGATCACCCGCAGGTTCATCCAGGCCAGCACCGGCGTCGTCACGAATGACACCACCATCGCCAGCTGCACCAGGGCGCCCATCGAGCCGGGCCACAGGCCCAGCACCGCGGCGGCCAGGGCGAAGTGCAGCACCATCCAGAGCTGGTGGTCGCGGCGGTCGTGCACCCCCTGGCCAGTGAAGCCCCGCAACAGCCGCAGCCCGGCCGAGGCCGCCCGCGGGTAGCCGTCCAGGCAGGTGATGCTGGTGCTGAACATGGTGGTGAAGGCGGCCGCGGCGATCAGTGGCTGGGCCCAGTTGCCCAGGCTGGCGGTGTAGAGCCCGATCAGCTGCTGCGAAAAGGCGGCACCCGCCGGGGAGAAGCTCTTGCCGGTGCCGTGCATCACCCAGGCACCCAGCAGCACGAACAGCACCGCCATCACCACGGTGACGATGTAGCCCAGGTTGAAGTCGGCCTCCACTTCGGAGCGGCTGCCTCGGTGGCCAGAATCCTCCTGGCGGGCGTAGATCCAAAGCGACGACCAGGCCGCCAGATCCAGCGGGCAGGGCATCCAGCCCATCAAGGCCACCAGGAACGGCAGGGCTGCCATGGTCCAGGGGCTGGGGCTGAACCACTGGGGATCGGTTGCCACCGGACCCTGATACAGCATGGCGCCGGTGGCCAGCACCGTGCTCACCACCAGCACCGCCACGATCAGCTTGCTGAGCCGGTCGAGGCTGCGGTAATGGCCGAACAGCAACAGCAGCAGGCAGAGGCCGAGCAGGCCCAAGGCCAGCAGGGTGGGCGTGCCGGGCAGGAAGCTGGTGGCCAGACTGCCGGTCACGGCGGTGACCGCGGCGATGTTGGCCACCCCCGTGGTGAAGGTGATCAGCAGATACACCGGCAGGTACCAGCCCCGCTGGCGCTGGTAGCCCTCCAGCAGGCTCAGCCCGCTCACCGCCGTGAAACGGCTGCCCACCAGCAGGAATGGGTACTTGAACAGGTTCGCCAGCAACACAAGGCCCACCAGGCCGAGTCCGTAGCGGGCACCGGCCTGGGTGGAGGCCACCAGATGGGAGCCGCCGATGGCGGCTCCGGCGAGCAGGATGCCGGGGCCCATGGCCTGGCGAAGGCCCCGGAGGGTCAGGGTCTGACCGTTTGTCTGGTTTCCGGACACCGTGTGGCTCAGGCCACTGCCGCGAAGCACTCGCGGAAGGCGGCGATGGTGGTGTCGATGTCCTGGTCGGAGTGGGCCAGGGAGGTGAAGCCAGCCTCGAAGGCGCTGGGGGCCAGGTAAACGCCCCGTCCGAGCATGCCGCGGTGCAGCTTGCCGAAGCGGGCTGCGTCTGCCGCCTTGGCCTCCTCAAAGTTGTGCACAGGCCCTTCGCAGAGGAAGAAGCCGAACATGGCGCTGATCGAACCCCCGCAGATCGGCAGACCAGCGGCCCGGCCAGCTTCGAGGATGCCGTTGATCAGGCGTTTGGTGAGGGCATCGAGCCGCTCATAGCTTCCCGGTTGCCGCAGCAGTTCCAGGGTCTTGATGCCGGCGGTCATGGCCAGAGGATTGCCACTGAGGGTGCCGGCCTGATACATCGGGCCGGCCGGGGCCACCATGGCCATGATGTCGGCTCGGCCGCCGTAGGCGCCTACCGGCAGACCGCCACCGATCACCTTCCCCATTGTTGTGAGGTCGGGGGTGATGCCGAACTTGGCCTGAGCGCCGCCGTAGCTGATGCGGAAGCCGGTCATCACCTCGTCGAACACCAGCAGGGCGCCGTTCTCCTTGGTGAGTTCCCGGATGCCCTCCAGGAAGCCGGGCACCGGGGGGATGAAGCCGGAATTGCCCACCACCGGC
>JBIKUY010000179.1:0-4918 GCA_044347355.1 Prochlorococcaceae cyanobacterium
CCGGGGCCCAGTTCGATGATTGTGGGCCTGCTCGGTCTGGGCGCTGCCTGGCGTGAAGGTCTCGGCTGGGCTCTGTTCAGTGCCTTCGGAGCGGAGCTAGCCATCCTGCTGCCCTCCACCTTGGTGATGGTGCTGGCCAGCCTGAGCTGGAAACGGCTGGCCAATACGCCCCTGCGGGTTGCGTTTGAGCGGGCCATGGGGCCGATCACGCTGGGCATTTTGTTCGCTGTGGGCCTGAAGATCCTGCGCAGCGCCGATACCGATGGTGCCGGCGTGCTGGTGTCCTGCCTGGTATGCGTGCTGATGCTGCGCACCAGGATGTCTCCCCTGTGGTTTATGGCGGTGGCTGGGGGCTTGGGAGCCTTCGGCCTGATCAACCGTTGACTGGCCACATGGGATCTGCCGGTGTGAGCCGGATCATTCCGCTGTCCAGTACGGCCTGCTCAGCCAGGCCGGCGGGCGGGAGATCCTCCGGCCCCCGGGCCACGGCATCGGCGATCCGCAGCTGCAGGGGCCGCAGTTGCAGCGCCACGATCCTGGCCGTGCGATCCCCCTGGCTGCCGGCGTGCGCCGAGCCGCGCAGCCGTCCCCACACCCGCACATCGCCCACAGCACTCACCCGCGCACCAGGATTCACATCACCCAGCACCAGCAGCGAGCCCGAAACCTGCAGGTGGTCCCCGGCCCTCAGGGTGCCACGGTGCACGGTGAGGCGGTCGGGGGATGGGGGTATCGGAGATGCTTCCTCCCCTGAGAGGGGATTGAGCGGGGCTGCCGTGGGCAGACCCAGGGCGGCGGCGGCAGCCCGGGTGTGCGGGTCAGAGCTGATGAGTCCGGCCAGGTTCACCCCCAGGGCTGCCATCCGTTCGGCCACGGCCCGCAGCTCGCGCACATCGAGCTGCCAGCTCCCGCAGGCCAGTCCGAGGGCATGGGGCAATCCAGCTTGAGAGAGCAGTTTCGCCTGGTTCAGGCTGCGCTCAACGAGTTGGCCGGCCGGCGTGTCCCCTGGAGGTTCCGGCAGCACCAGCCAACCTGGGGCCCCTCCCCAGCTGGCTTCGCACAGCACTGCATCCATGGCTGCCGTTGGCATCAACCGTTGATCAACTGGCGCAACTTAGGGGCCACTTCGGCCGGGTGGATCAACCAGGCCCATTCCACCGGAGCAGTCAGGCTCTGCACCAGCGTCGAGCGTTGCTCCAGAGCTTCCAATCGCTCGCCGTCCCACAGCCGCAAGCCTCCCTTGTAGGCGTGGTAGCCGCGACTCTGCCGTTGCTGCAGGCCACAGCTCACCTCAGGGCAGAAGCCCTGGGCCTCGGCCAGCTGACGCGCCTCGGCCAGCAGCTCCAGACGCCTGGCTGACGTGAGATGGCTCACGGCCGTGGCCTTGAGCAGCCGTCGTTCCAGCAAACGCCCGCAGGGATCGGCCAGTTCTGGCGGTCCACTCTCAAGCCAGCGCTGCAGGTGGTATCCCGTGCGGATGTCGTCATTGGCCAGATAGGTCTGCAGGTCCAGGCTCCCCGGCTCCCAGAGCCAGCGCGCCATCACCCGGTCGGCCCACACCAGGCTGGGCCCCAGAGCCCTGGCCCTGGCGATGGCCTGGCGCAGCAGCCAGTTGCACACCACGTTCAACCGATGGTTGTACACGGTGCGGTACATCAGATTGCGAACCACCAGGTAGTGCTCCACTGCCATCAGGCCTTTGGGGTGGATGGCCAGCCCGCCATCCGGAGCCAGAGTGAGGGCCGCCAGGATCCGTTCCAAGTCCAGTCGGCCGTAGGTGGTGCCTGTGCTGTAGCTGTCGCGTAGGAGGTAGTCGAGTCGGTCGCAGTCCAACTGGCTGCTCACCAGGGATTGGATGGCAGGGGACCCGACGCCTTGGCCGGTGAGCAGGCCGGCCACAGCATCGGAGCATCCCGGCGCGTAGGTCTCCAGAGGTTCACGCAGGGCGGGGTGTTCCTGGATCAGTCGGGCTGACCAGACCTCATGTTTCAGCCCGAACATCTCCTCGCCGGTGTGGCTCAAGGGGGCATGCCCGAGGTCGTGGAGCAGGGCCGCGGCGTACAGCACCCCCCGCTGGGTCGCCAGCTCGGGGTAATGGCGTTCCAGCTGGTGCAGGGCCTGGCGCGCCAGCTCCAGCACGCCTAGGGAATGGGTGAAGCGGCTCGATTCAGCCCCGTGAAAGGTGAGGAAGGCAGGCCCAAGCTGGCGGATCCGCCGCAGCCGCTGGAAGGGTTCGGTATCGATCAGCTGAATGGCCAGGGCTTCCGCTGGCTCGTCTGTCTCCAGCCGGATCGCCCCATGGAGGGGGTCGTGATACACCCGTTCACGCATGGACTCAGGCTTCTGGGGCTGCGTTGGGCCTTGGCAGTCTCGAGGCCAGCAACCTCGTGGCCTGATCGAGCCAGTCATCGCTATCGCCGCCCGGATTGAGGGGTTCCGGTGTTGTCAGGGGGTGGTCGGGCTCGATTCCCTGGTTCTGGATGTCCCGGCCACTTGGGGTGAGGTAGCGGGCCACGGTTACGGCAAGCCCACTGCTATCGCTAAGCGAGAGAAGGGTTTGAATCAATCCCTTGCCATAGGTACGGGCGCCGGCCAGTTCACTGCGGCCGTTGTCCTGCAGGGCTCCGGCGAGGATTTCGCTGGCGCTGGCCGTGCCGCCATTCACCAGGGTGAGCATCGGTCCAGCGAAGAGTTGCCCTGGCCCGGCCTGTTGCGGAGAACTGAGGCCATCGCGGGCTTCGGTTTCCACGATTGGCCGGGCGTCCAGCAGGGCATCGGCCACGCTCAGTCCGGCGCTCACAAGCCCACCGGAGTTGTTGCGCAGATCCAGCACCAGGCCCTCGATGCCCTGCCCCTCCAGGTCTTGCAGGGCTTCCTTCACCTGCTGCGGCACTGGCTCGGCGAACTGGGTGATGCGCAGGTAGCCGAGGGTGTGGCCTTCCACCCGCAGTCGCTTGCTGCGCACCGGCCTGAGATCCACCTGCCGGCGTTCCAGTTCCACCTCACGGGTCTTGCCATTGGGCTCCCTGATATCCACCAGCACTGTGCTGCCGCTTGGTCCCCGCAGGGCCGCTGCGGTCTGGTCCAGTCCGAGCTGGCTGGTGGGCTGGCCGTTCACCTGGAGCACTGGGGAGCCGCTCCTGATCTGGGCTTCTGCGGCCGGCGAGCCATCCAGCGGGGCGATCACCACCACCTGTTGGTCGCTGTCACGGATGCCGAGCTGCAGACCCACCCCGCTCACCGTTCCCTGGGTGCTGGAACGCAGGGCTTGGTATTCCTCGGGGCGCAGCAGCCGGGTGTAGGGGTCTCCCAGAGGACTGAGCATGGCCTCGATGGCGTCGTAGGCATCGGCAGAGCTGCGGATCGGCCGCTCGAGAGCCTTCTGGCGCAACCGCTGCCAGCGCACCTGCTCAAACCGGTTTGGATCCAGATAGCTCTGGTTCACCAGTCGCCAAGCTTCCACTACCAGCTGCTGGGCATCGCTGAGGGCCAGCGCCGAGGCCTCGGGCCGGTCGCTGAACGGGAAGGGAGCAGCCAGCACGGCCAGGCCGAGCCCAAGGGCCAGCAGCAAGGCCAGGCTGCGCTGCAACAGCTGGGTGGGGACGAGAGGCTGGGGCCGCGGTGCGCTCACGGGAGCTTCGAGGTGGTGCGTAGACTCTCGCAACCAATCCACCCAGCTGCATGGCGAACACTCCTGCTGGAAACACCGGGGGCGCTTCCAACCCCGTTTACAACTGGTTCGAGGAACGCCTTGAGATCCAGGCGATCGCTGACGACATCTCGGCGAAGTACGTCCCGCCCCACGTCAATATTTTTTATTGCCTGGGCGGCATCACGTTGGTGTGCTTCCTGATTCAGTTCGCGACGGGCTTCGCGATGACGTTTTATTACAAGCCCACGGTGGCCGAGGCCTACGCCTCAGTGCAGTACCTCATGACCGACGTCAGCTTTGGCTGGCTGATTCGTTCCGTGCACCGCTGGAGCGCATCAATGATGGTGCTCATGCTGATCCTGCACGTGTTCCGGGTTTACCTCACTGGTGGCTTCAAGCGCCCGCGGGAGCTCACCTGGGTCACCGGCGTGACCATGGCTGTGATCACCGTGAGCTTCGGCGTCACGGGCTATTCCCTCCCCTGGGATCAGGTGGGCTATTGGGCAGTGAAGATTGTGAGTGGCGTTCCAGCTGCTGTGCCCGTGGTGGGTGACTTCATGGTGGAACTCCTTCGTGGCGGCGAAAGCGTTGGCCAGGCCACGCTCACCCGCTTCTACAGCCTTCACACCTTCGTAATGCCATGGCTGTTGGCGGTGTTCATGCTGATGCACTTCTTGATGATTCGGAAGCAAGGCATTTCCGGTCCCCTCTAAAATCATCGCTTTCAGCCTTGGCTGACATTCGGATCACAATTCCCGTTTAGCTCCTCCCCGCTCTAGTTTTTCCACACTGGGCATTCCGCCATGCACATCCTCAAGAAACCTGATCTCAGCGACCCAGCCCTGAGGGCCAAGCTGGCTAAGGGCATGGGCCATAACTACTACGGAGAGCCGGCCTGGCCTAACGATCTCCTTTACATGTTCCCAGTGGTCATTCTTGGGACCATCGGCTGCATCGTTGGCTTGGCTGTGCTGGACCCTGCCATGCTGGGCGACAAGGCTGATCCATTTGCCACTCCCCTGGAAATTCTCCCCGAGTGGTACCTCTATCCCGTATTCCAGATTCTTAGGGTGGTACCAAACAAGCTACTCGGTATTGCCCTCCAGACCATGATTCCTTTGGGTCTGATGCTGGTGCCATTCATCGAGAGCTTCAACAAGTTCCAGAATCCTTTCCGTCGTCCTGTGGCGATGTCCGTGTTCTTGTTCGGTACGTTCTTCACTATCTATCTGGGTATCGGTGCTGCTCTGCCGATTGATAAGTCTC
>JBIKUY010000430.1:0-3435 GCA_044347355.1 Prochlorococcaceae cyanobacterium
ATCCAGCCGCCCGGCCGACAACCGGCTGCCCATTTACTCGCGCGCGTTCGCCGCGGTCCCCTGGCCCAGCAGTCGCCGCACCGCTTGCAGGTGCGGCCCGTCCTTGAGCAGCCACCCGGCACAGCGCTCCGCCTCGACGCGGTCCCCCAATTCCAGGTTCACCACCACGAGATCGGCGGCGATCGTGTCGCGGTTGGTGCCACCCCCACTGAGGTAGGCCCGTTCCAGGTGCTCGCGCGATTCCGACAGCCGGCCCAGTTGGCGAAGTGCGGCGCCCGTGATGTACTGCGCATCCGCCAGCAGTTTCTGTCCCTCCTGGTTGCGACTCTCCGCCTCGCTGACCGGCGCCATCAGATCACTGGCCTCCCGGGCGGCCTGCAGTGACTGCTCGGGATCCACCGTGAGCTGCAACCGGGAATGATTGACCAACACCCAGCCCAGCCGCAGCCGCGTGTCGAGATCGCCAGGGTGGCTGACCAGGTACTGATGGGCCGCCCGCAGGCAGTCGCTCCATCCGGGGATTACGTCGGCTGGTGCCTGATCGGTCCCCGAGGCGACACGCAACCGCTGGGTCAGACAGGCGAGCTGCTGGTACACCCGCTCGGACTGATAGCTGACGGCCGAGGGGTCGTTCTCCTGCGTTCCCGCGACCGGCTCTAGCTGATCGGCGCTGAATTCCGCGATCTGCCTCATCCAGTGCGCGAGCAGTGACGGCACTCCACGGGGCGCGACCGAGCCGGTCAGTTCGACGATCCTCTCGATGAATCTCAGCCGGGAAATTCGCTCGTCAAGTCGAGCGGGCCGCTCCAGTGAGAAGAACTCCCGCGCGCTGCGCAGCCAGTCCTGTTGGGCGTCTTCGCTGGCCTGGGGCAGCGCGTTCGTCTTCAAGAGTTCCAGTTTCTGCGCGAGCAATTCGAATCGCCCACGCCAGATCTCCAGGTCCTCGGGATGCCGTTCCAGGTGGCGCTGCGCGAAGTCGAGGGCTCGATTCAGCCTGGGGAGGCACGACTCGCTCAATTGCTCTCGCAGACAGAAGTGGGTCCAGTACGAAACGCTACGGAGCGTGTCGAGCAGGTTTGAACCCGGATCGCCGCTCGCATGCCGATCCAGTCGCCCGTCAAGTCGCTCGCCCGCCTCGTCGAAGCGCTTCAACTGCAGCAGGACCGACAGCTGTTGCCGATCGCGCCGCAGCAGCAGATCGCCCTGTTCGCGCCCCTCGGGCAACAAACCGGCAACCCGCTCGAGCCTTGCGAGATCCTCCAGCGCCTCTTCCAGGGCGCCCTCCCGCTCCTCCAGCGCGACAAGCCGCTCAAACCCCAGCGCCAACTGCCATGCCATCGCCAGGTCGGAAGCATCGAGGCTGTCGACCTGGGTGCGGTATTGCGCTCGCAGCGTCTCAACGACCAACCGGGAGTCGTCCGCTTGCAGCTTGCCCGAACGCAACAGCTGCTCGGTTCTCTGGTTCAGCTGCTGCAAGGTGTCCCAGGCAGCCGAGGCCAGGTTCGATACACTCCGCTGCTGGCTGGGAAGCATCTCCCCCTCCAGCAACCTCAGCTGCTGACCATCAGGCCCGACCCCGCCCCCGGCCAGTGTCGCCAGCACCACAGCCAGTGCAGCCAGCGCACTCAACCGCGGTCGACGCCTGGCCGCAGACCACAGCCGCCCAGCGATCCGACGGGGTCGAGCCGCGATCGGTTCCCCCGCCAGGAACCGCCCGAGATCCGCGGCCACTTCCGCCGCAGATCGGTAGCGTTCGGCCGGATCGTGCCGGAGGCACTTGACGAGGATCGTCTCAAGATCACGCGGCAGGTCGGGCCGCAAGACCCGCGGGGAGCGTGGTTCCTCGGTCGCGACCTCGCGGAGCAGGGCCAGGCCGCGGCCGGACCCGTGAGGAGCCCGGCCGGTGAGCGCGGCGTAGAGAGTCGCCCCCAGTCCGTAAAGATCGGTGGCTGGTCCGACGGCGGGCAGGTGGGGCGCCAGGCCGGTCTGCTCGGGGGCCATGTAGAGCGGCGTCCCCACCACCTGGCCGGTCAGCGTCAGCCGATCGGTCGCTCCCGGATCGAGCGAGATGCTGAAGTCGGTCAGCTTCGCGAACAGCGGGTCCTCCGCAGTGGCCGCAGCCGCGCTGGCTGCATTGGCGCTGGCTGCATTGGCGGGGGCTGTAACGGAGTGGGTCGCAGCGGATGTTTCCCTGCCCGGTGCGACAGCGGGCTGGGTTCGGGGCTCACGCAGCAGCACATTCGCCGGCTTCAAGTCGCGGTGGACAATCCCGAGGGCGTGGACCGCCTCCAGCGCGGTGGCCAGTTGGAGACCCAGCCGGGCGACCTGGCCAATCGACAGCCGGCCACCACGGATCCGGTCCTGCAGCGAGCCTCCCCCGATCCACTCCATGACCAGGTACGGTTGCCCGTGAACCGCACCCGTGTCGTAGATCTGGACAATGTGGGGATGACTGAGGCGGCCGAGAATCTGCGCTTCCCGGGCGACCCGCTCGGAGAACTCCGCTGAGCGTAGCGCGGAGAGGGTTTTGAGGGCGACCCAACGGGCCAGGGCGGGCTGCCAGGCGCGGTAGACTTCGCCCGCCCCTCCCCGACCCCGAAGCTCCAGCCGCTGGAATCCCGGAATCTCGGGGAGCGGAGTGGGTGGGGCTTTTCGGTCGCTCGGGGAGACGGGGCGGGGCGCTCCGGGGAATCGCTGGGCGAGTCCCTGGAGGAATTCGAGTTCACCCTGGGGGGGATTCGAGGGGAGCCGGTCGGCGGGGGTGAGAAGCGAGGACTCGCGCAGCAGCGACTGCAGTCGCTGCTGGCACGCGGAACAGTGCTCCACGTGATTGACCACGTCGCCGGCGCGGGGCTCGGGCGATTGATCAGCCAGCAGGGCTTCGAGCGCGGCGAGGGGTGGGCATTGGCTGGCGAGAGCAGCGGGGGTCATGGGGCGACAGCCTCGCATCGAGCGAGCAGCTCCAGTTCCTGGCGAAGCAGGCGTTGCACCTTGCTGCGGGCGGCGAAGGCGGAGGCGACCTTCATGCCGGTCTGCTGGGCGACCTCACTGCCAGTCAACCGCTGGAGGGCGAGAAGCTCAAAGACCTGCCAGGTGAGCGGTTCGACGCGGTTCCGGACCCGCTCCATCGCGAGGTGGAGCCGTTCACAATCAAACTGTTGCTGCAAGCGGTCGGCGAGGGCTTCGCGGGCGGGAAGGCTTTCGAGGAGGCCGAGCAGGCTGGGATCACCAGAACCAGCGGGATCCCGGCGGTGCTCTTTGATCCAGTCGCAGAAACAGTGATGGACGATGGTGTGCAGCCAACCCCGGAACCGGCGTCCAGAGTCGTACTGAAAGGCGGGGAGGTACTGGGCGAGGCGGAGTAACACCTCTTGGGTGACATCGCGGGCGTCGGCATCCTGCAGCCGGTAGCTGCGGCACCAGTCGAGGATATGG
>JBIKUY010000181.1:0-4870 GCA_044347355.1 Prochlorococcaceae cyanobacterium
GGAAGATCAATCTCTGTGCATCTGGCTTGGTACCCCCGTCTTCTCCATGCATCACAAGATGATCGAGATAATTGGGAAGTGGCTGGAGCTGGTTTTGGATTCACTGGCCAGCAATCGATGAGGATTTAAGCGTGGAAGGCCTTCTTCGTGGAGCACCAGCGCCCCCCGTGAGAGTGGGGAGCAGCTAACACGCCCCTCAAGTGAACAGGCCACTACCACTTCCCTACTCGCGCTAAACAGCTCCTGTCTTCCACTCAGGGGCAGCGTTAGACTCAACTGAAGAGAGCCACAGTGATTCAAGTTCTTGAAACAGACCTCACGTTGCCAGAGCACGCAAGTGCATTGATTCAGCTCATGGATGAATATGCACTTGACCCTATGGATGGAAGCAGAGCGCTATCTCAATTTGCGAGGGAAAATCTTGTTTCAGAGCTGAAGAAGTGCAATACAGCGCATGTCATTCTTGCTTTTGTCGATGGCAAGCCTGCGGGGCTGGTTACTTGTCTGGAAGGGTTCAGCACTTTTGCATGTCGGCCATTGCTGAATGTTCACGACGTAATCGTGTCCGCTGAGTACCGTGGCCGTGGTCTCTGCAAACGCATGCTGGAGGTTGCGGAGCCAGTTGCTCACAGACTCGGCTGCTGCAAGATGACGCTGGAGGTGCTCGAAGGCAATGTTGCAGCACAAGCGGCCTATCAGTCCTGTGGTTTCGCGGGTTACGAGCTGGATCCATGCATGGGGAAGGCCCTGTTTTGGAAGAAGAAGCTTGCGCTGATCGAACCTTCCCCTCAGCAGACGCCTGCGGGCTGACGCGTGGCCGGGATTGCCAACCCTGGGCCAGCCCGCCACGATTGCACCAGTGATCGGCACCCGCGGCCCATGGAAGCAACCCCGGCGGCGTCCAGGCCGGCAGCGGGGCGACTGGCGGCTCTCCCCTGGCCCGCTCTAGCGCTGATCCCCGCCCTCACCACGCCGGTTCTGGCGGCCCCGGCCGCGGTGACGACCACCACCGTGCCCAGCTATCGGATCGAGGCGGTCACCACCTCCGGCATGGGCGCGATGGGGATGGGGAGCGCCGCGATGATGCGCATGATGCTGGGTGGCCGCCCGGCGATGGGCACCACCACCAACCGCAGCCTGGAGCTGCGGCTGGAATCGCCCCAGGTGGTGGCCAACCCCACGGCGGAGCACCGCATCCCGGCGGCGCTGGGGATGGGGGCCTCCCTGCCGCTGCGCAGCCTCACCCTCGAGAAGGGCGAGCGCCCCACCTGGAAGGAGCCGGAGCTGGTGGAGGGCAAGGGCCGGATGCTGCTGTTCCGCGGCTGCGCCGAGAGCGCCGGCGCCGACCAGCCGGAAATCGTGTCGTTGCAGGGGCTGGCGGCCGAGCAGAAGCGTGCGGCGCTGGCGGGGCTGGCGGCGCTGGCGGCCATGCCCCAGGCGGTGGATGCCTCAGGCACCACGGGGAGCTGGCCGGACGCCAGCGCCCCCCCGCCAGTGCCCCCTGGGGGCTCACTGGTGGGCACCCACACCGTGGTGAGCACCTACGCGCCGGAGATCAGCTTCCAGGTGGCCAGCAGCCACGACTTCCTCGCCCCCGTGGTGCTGCTCACCAGCGCGGCCGGTCCCGGCGGATCCCAGGGCCTCCGCTGGCAGGTGGTGCCCACCGCCCTCGGCTACCAGGCCTCCGCCGTGGGCCAGGGCCGGCAGGAGGGCGACATCGTGATCTGGACCTCCAGCACAGCCCCCCGCAACGACAGCTGGGTGCCCGGCGATCTGCGGGCGCCGGAGGCGGCGCGCCTGATTCAACGCCAGGTGCTGCTGCCACCGGAGCGCACCAGCTGCAGCATCAGCGCCCAGGCGATGGCGGCGGTGCAGGGCATGGCGATGGTCACCGTCACGGCCTACGGCGACACGCTGATGCTGAACGCTCCCCAGGGCACGGCCCCGTGGCAGCTCAGCCTGGAGCGGCGCTCGAGCGCCACCCGGCCGGTGGGGGAAGGCGCGGAGATGCTGGAGGGCGGCGGGTCCTCCGAAAGTGAGCCGCGGCCCGGCAAGCAGCGGGGCTTCAATCCCTTTTCACTGTTCTGAGGGCCCGGTTCTGAGGGCCCGGGAATCTGATCAGCCAGCCGCCCTGAAGCAGACGGCCGCCCCGTGGCGCCGCGGCCGCGGTGCCGAGGCCTCCCGAGTGCCAGGATTCGGCCTATGGAAGATCGTTCCGGGCACCATCGTGAACGGCATCCGGCCAGGCTGATCGCAGGAGGCCCGAAGGCGGCCGTGGCGGCGATCACCATGGCCGCGGCCCTCCTGATCACCGCCCCGGCGGCCCTGCCCGGCCGTTCCCAGGAGGTGGAGCGGGCCCGATCCCTGCCAGATCTGAGCGGCCTGGCCTGGGTGGAGGACGATCTGTTCCTCGGCGTGCACGACGCCAAACCAAGTGCCCGCAAACCAGAGTCGCCCAGGATCAGCCTGGTGCGCCTGCCCCGCTCGAAGCGCGAGGGCGTGAGCTGGGAGCCGCTGATGCTGGCCGTGCCCGGGGCGGGTGGTCCCATCAGTGATCTGGAGAGCGTGAGCCGTCTGCCCGGCGGCCAGGGGTTCCTGCTGGCCGAGAGCGGCCAGGGCGGCAGGAAGGCGCGGCGCCTGTTCCTGGCCACCGTCAGCAACGGAAAGTGGACCCTGGAAGCACAGGCACCCTGGCCCGTGCCCGTGACCAACGTGGAGGCCACCGAGGTGGTGGAAGTGGGCGGGCAGCTGCTGTTCCTGTATGCGGAACGGGCGGATGGCCACGGCGAAACCCTGCTGCGCTGGGCGCCGATCTCCCTGACCCCGCTGCAGTTCGGCGCCTTCAGGGAGGTGGTCTACCGAAGCAGCGACCCCGTGGGCGAGGGCGCCCGGCCCATCGCCGCCCTGGCGGCGGATGCGCAGGGCAATCTCTACGGCGCCTCCACCCAAGACTCCGGCAACGATGACGGCCCGTTCCGCAGCGTGGTGTGGCGGATCGGCCGGATCAGCAGGGGTGCGGATGGCCAGCCGCAGGTTGACCTCAGCGCGCCCACAAGACTGGCCACCCTGGATGGGCTGAAGGTGGAAAGCCTGGCCGTGCGCGAGTCCCGCAAGCACGGCACCCAGCTGTTCATCGGCACGGACGATGAGAACTACGGCGGCATCCTGCGCCCGCTGCCGGTGCCTCTCACTCCGGCTCGGCCCCGCGCGGCACGGTGACCCATCCCCCATCCATCCAACCCATGCAGCGATCCATGACACCAACCCCCGTGCTGCTGACGGCGATCAGCTGCCTGGCGGCGATCAGCCCGCTGCCGGCGCTGGCCTCATCCACCGATGCCTGGGCTGCGCACCAGCAGGAGGTGACGGAGGCCTGCAGCCGCGCCAGCGGCCTGGTGGACACTCGCCTGGTGGGCAGCGTGATCACCTACGACGACGCCGTGGGCACCAGCGCCGCCCTGATCGCCGGCCGCTATCCCCAGGCCCACAGGGCCGGGGCAACAGGCCTGAGCCTCTGCCTGTTCGACAGGCGCAGCCGCAGGGCCCAGGCCGCACCGGCGGACGACTGGCGCTGAGGCCAGGACAGGCGGGCCTGGGCAGTTGACAGAGCCTTGAGATTACGGACGGTCCGGCCCGATCCAGGCGGGGAGCTGCTCGCGCCACTGCCTGGTCCACTCCGGCACCGCAGCGGCGGGCATGGGCCTGGCAATGGCGTAACCCTGGGCATAACGGCAGCCCAGCCGGATCAGCTCGCGACAGTGCGCCGGTGTTTCCACACCCTCCGCCACCACCTGCAGGCCAAAGGTCCGGCTGAGATCCAGGATGGCCCGCACGATCGAATGGCTGGCCGGATCATCGAGCATGGTCAGCACGAAGGATTGATCGATCTTGAGACCGTCCGGACCCAGCCTTTGCAGGGTCTGCAGCGAGGAATGGCCGGTGCCGAAGTCATCCAGGGAGATCAGCAGGCCGATCGCCTTGAGTTGCCGAAAGGTCTCGGCGGCGCCCACCAGATCAAACTCGGGGCCCGTCTCCAGGATTTCCAGCTCGAACTGAGCCGGTTTCAACCCCGCCCTGGCGCGCGTCTGGGCCACCAGGCGCTGCACAAACGCCGGATGTTCCAACTGGCGGGAGCTGACGTTGACACTGACGGCGATCTCCAGGCCCGCCTCCCGCCATTGGCCCAACTGCTGCAGGGCGCTGTCGATGACCCAGCTCCCCAGTTCGATGATCAGGGGGTGATCCTCCAGGTGGGGGATCACAGCGCCAGGGCCCAACAGCCCACTATCGGGATGCTGCCACCGCAACAATCCTTCCAACCCCAGGATGGTGCCGTTGAGCAGATCCACCTTGGGCTGATAGAAGAGCCTGAACTGGTGCTGCTGCAGGCCGCGGCGAATCCCGGTGAGCAGGTCTTCCCGTGATCGATCCGACTGGTAGCGGGAGATGTCGAAGGCCTCGTGGCAATTCTTGCCGACGAGCTTGGCCCGGTACATGGCCTGATCCGCCATGCGCAGCATCGTCCCGGCCTTTCGAAACGCATGGCCGTGGTTGTGCACCGAGCCGATGCAGGCACTCACCTGGATCACATCCTCATCCAGCCGGATCGGCTGGGCGATCAGCTGTTGCAGGCGGTGCGCGGTCGCGGCAGCCCCTTCGCGGCCGGAGGGGTGCGGCATGGCCACCGCAAACTGGTCACCACCCAGCCGGGCCACAAGGCCGAAGGGTCCGCCAAAGGTCTTCAGCCGCTGGCCAAGCGTGCGCAGGATCGCATCACCAGCCAGATCGCCCATGCTGGTGTTGATCAGGTTCAACCCATCCACGTCGAGCAGATACAGGCAGATCTCGGGCTGGGCGTCGCCGACTTGCG
>JBIKUY010000182.1:0-4846 GCA_044347355.1 Prochlorococcaceae cyanobacterium
CGGGGAGCAACGCCGCCAATGCCGGAATCGCGTCCACTGGCCCACACGCCCACACCGGAGGCGTTCAGTTCACTGGTGTCCAGACCGGCAGCCTCCAGTTCGTGGAACGCTTCAGATCCGCGGCTGATCCGCCGCCACTGGCTAGTGGCGCTCTGGTAAAGACGCTCATGCAGGCCGGTGTCTGCTGGTTCGGTCGGGGCGGGGGCTGGCAGGGGCACAGCCGTGGGTGCTTCCAGGGAAAAGGGTACGAACTGGTCGAGGATCTGCTCGCTGGGATGGAGGGCCGGAACCCGGGCCACCGAGGAATAGGCCAGGGAGATCCAACCGCCAGCATTGGTGCGGTAACCGAGTTCTACGCGATAGTCGCGGTCGCTCAGGGGCACCGGCAGATACCACTCAGTGGAGTGGCTGTCGACGATCACTTCCTGCAGGGTGTGGGGGTGGGACGAACCGCCAGGCAGGCCGGTTACGTCGGCTACACGCAGGGCGAGCTGGCTGGCACCGGAGGCCTGGGCCTGCTCGCGGTCGCTTTCAGAAACCTCCCAAAACACATAGGCCCACTGGGGATCGCGGGGCAGGAACACCACGCTGGTTTCAGCCTTCGGCCGGGGGGCCGGTGTCATCTCCGCCTCGATCGACTTGAGGCTGGGCTCCTGAACGTCCTGGCGCTGCTCAATGGCAGCCATCAGTTCATCCTTTGATTTGCGGCTGTAGAGAGCCACACCCAGATCGCTGGCGACCTGGCGCAACTGCCGAAGTGTCATCCTGGCCAACGAGCTGAAGGAAGGGCTCACAGCGAAAGGTTTGTTTTGGGATCAGTGTGATCGACTCTCCCACTGGTTGCCGATGTTGGTGCGGGGCCGTCAGCATCCTCTGACCGGTTGTGTCCAGTCGCCGGGGCACAAAAAAGGCGACCGTTCGGTCGCCTGGATCAAGTTTTGAGGCCTGCAGGCCAGGTCAGCGGCCGATGCTGCGGTAAGGCACTTTTGCCAGATAATCGATGTCGGCGCTGCCGGATGCGCTGCTCACGCGCATCGCGGGCATGCTGCGTACGATCGAGAGGTAGTCCTCGGGGAAGCCGCCGCGGCGCTGGCGGGAGCGTTCGGGGAAGGCCTTGGCAGTGCCGGTGTACACCACCTGGGGGAAGCCGAGGATGCCGCGGTAGTAGGCGTCGTAGCGGGGGCTGGTGATGTTGAAGGGGGTTTCGCCCAGATCCCGGCTGCCCACCACCCGGTTACGGTGGTATGGCACGGTGTCGTAGCCGAAGGCCCCGAGATACTCCTGGGAGTCGAGGATGTCATCCACCATCCCCTTGACGCCGCGGGTCATCAGCACGGCCGACCAGGCGATCTCCTCCGATTTGCCATGGGTCTTGCGGCCCAGCAGCTTCTCCACCAGGTGGCGGGCCACCTTGTAGTTGTTGTTGAGGTTGTAGAAGCTGCGGGTGAAGGTGTCGGAGAGGCACAGCGAGCGAATGAAATCACGCACGGTGATCTGGCCATCGCGCAGCTGCGACTCCAGGGTTCGGTCGCGGTCGACCTTGAAGGCGTGGAAGAAGATCTGGCGGTAGGCGGCCTCGATGACGAAGTTCTGGTCTTCGCGATCCATGGCCTTGTCCATGGCCACGGCCTTGGGGTCCTCGTCCGAACCCACGCGCAGGGAATCAACCCGGGAGTTCTGGGTAGTGGGCGCGTACTTCAGGAGGGGCAGGGCCACGCGAATTCAGCATCCGTCGCCGTGGATCGTAGAAGTGTCCCCATGCCGGGACTGAGGCCTCCCCTCGAGGACTCACAGTCCGTAACGTTCGCCACAGCCGGATGGGGCAGGCGCCTTCACCAGCCGAGGGGAGAAAGGGTCTTGGCGTTGCGCTCTCCGGAGGATGGATCAACGCTGGCACTGGCTGCTGCGCTGGGCTGGCTGAGCACCCGCGTCTCGACGCAGAAGGAAGCGGTGTTGGAGAGCCCCTCCACCGTGCTGGTGCGCAGGCGCACATTGGGCCCGGCGAAGCTGAAGCGCTCCAGGCTGTTCATCGTCTCGTAGCTGGTGGTGAGCAGCAGGCCGTCGCGCTCATCCATGGCGAAGTGGCCGGCGACCGGCGCTGTTTCGGCATAGCCGCGGTCGCGCAGCAGCAGCCCCTGGCGCCCCAGCGTGTCGGTGGGGATCAGGCCGAACACGCTCTCCCCCTCGTGGGCTTCGCCGGCCTTGTCCCAGGCCATCGAGGCGTTCCAGGTCACCCGGCAGCCGCCCACCAGATCGGCCGGGTTCTGGCCGTGCAGCTCGGCGATCGCCACTAGGCGCGGGTCGTGGGCCTCCAGCTCCACCACCTCGATCCAGGAGTCGCCCGCCTCGGCACGGCGGTGCAGCAGGTGGTGGCTGCTGCGTTGGGAGCGCCAGCGGCCGCAGCTCAGCCGGAAGAAACTGATGGCATCGGCGATGGGTTGGGTGGGATCGGGGGCTTCGCTGGTGGGGCTCACAGCGGCGGGGCGGCTGGAGAGATGATCGCAAGGCGCCGACTGCCCTGGGATGGCCATTGGGGTGATGGCGGCTCTGGCCGGGGCCCTGAGCTGGACCCTGGCCAGCGGCCTGTGGCGGCGCCTGCCCACCTCCCTGGGCCCGGCGGAGCTCAACCTGCTCAAGAACTTGCTGGCCCTAGCCCTGCTCGTGCCGCTGCTGCCCTTGCTGGTCAAGCCCCTGGTGCTCAGGGACGGCGCTCTGCTGCTGGCCAGTGGCGTGCTGGGCATCGCCGCCGGCGACAGCTTTTACTTCGCCGCGCTACGCCGCCTCGGCACCCGCCGCACGCTCACGCTGGAATCTGGCGGACCGCTGCTCACGAGCGCCGCCGGACTGTTGCTATTGCTGGAGGTGCCCAGCCCTCGCCAGTGGGCCGGGGTCGCCCTGGTGTCGCTGGCCCTGGTGGTGGTGGCGGGCCAGGCTCCCCCGGGCGACTCCCGCGGCCGGCTGCAGCGGCAGCAGGGGATGGGACTGCTGCTGGCCCTGCTGGCCCTGGTGTGTGGCAGCGCCGGCGCGCTGCTGGCCAGGGAGGCCCTGCGGGCCACACCGCTGCCGCCGCTGCAGGCGGCGGCCCTGCGCCTCGCCGGTGCGGCCGTGGTGATGCTGCCCCTGCTGCCAGGCCTGGCACAGCGGCTGCGCTGCCGCCGGGGGCCCGAGCCCGCCCAGGCCCGCTGGCTGCTGGTGCTGGCCGCCACCCTGTTGGGCACTGTTGTGGGGATCGCCTTGCAGCAGCTGGCCCTCTCCCGGCTGCCGGCGGGTCTGGCGGTGGCGCTGCTCTCCACCGCGCCGGTGATGGCGTTGCTGTTGGCGGGGGCGGAGGGGGATCGGCCCGGCCGCCGGGGCTGGGTGGCGGCCCTGCTGGTGCTGGCCGGGGTGGGGCTGCTAGTGCTGTAGCCGGCTGTCCGCCTCGACCCTGGCCCAGTGGATCAGTCGCTCCAGGCTGAGGGCCAGGGGCGTGCTGCCAGCCTCTGCGGCGATCTGCTCAAGCTGTTGGCCCAAGCCGATCAACTGCAGGCGGAAGGCCTCACGGAAGCTGGGATCGTCCACCAGGCCGGGCTGTTGATCCAGCCAGCGATCCAATTCCTGGGGGCTTGGCAGCGAACCTTCACGGCGGCCGGCCATGGCTTGGAAGCTGCGCAGGCCATGGGCCAGCAGCCGTAGATGGTGCCGCTCTAGGTGGGGGAGAAGGGTGGCGTCCAGCAGCTCGGCCTCGGTCCGGCTGAGGGGGCTGCTGGCGTCAGGTAGGCCCATCGGCGGGGAGCAGGCGGAAGCCGCAGGAGTGGCCCTGGTCGAGGCGCCAGTGCACCCGCTCCACCTGGCAGTCGGGGAAGGTGGAGCGGATCAGTTGGAGCTCTTGATCGCAAACGCAGGGGAAGCGCTCGGCGATGCGCATCACCGAACAGTGAAACTCGCTGAACAGCCAGGCCTCTCCCCCGGGGTCGGGTGTGCATTCGGCCACGTAGCCCTCGCGTCGGCGCAGGTCCACCAGCCGCGCGAGCCGCCCCTGCAGGCTGCCGTCGCCGATCAACTGGCGATAGGCCAGGGCTTTCTGCTGGGCCTGTTGGGCCATCAGCTCTCGCACCATTTCTGGCGAGAGGTGATCGGCCATCGACTCCAGCAAGCCGAGGGCGAATTGTTGGCCACCATCGGGAAACTGGGCGCGACCTTCGGCGGTGAGATGCCAGCGGTTGGTGGGTCGGCCAGGCCCCTCCGGGGCCGGACTCGAGGCCACCAGGCCCTCTTCTTCCAGGCCGCGCAGATGGCGGCGCATGATCTGCACAGAAACTCCGAGTCGCTCGGCCAAGTGGGCGGCGGTCGTTTCTCCAAGGCGCAGCATCAAGGCCAACGCCGATTGGCGGGTGGAACGTCCACTGTCTTGGCCACCAGCTCTCCTGCCAGCAGCATCGGCGACCGGTGCTGCTGTGGCGGTTGGGACAGGAGCTGGTGGTGACGGGGAAGTGGTCATGGCCCAGGCCAGGCACCCACACCATGCCACGCATGCGCGGCGATTGGGGGGCGGTTCCTCGTGCTGGGCTGCACAATGGCGGTGACCCACAGGCGCCACCCCCTTGCCCTAGGCTGCGGATAACGAAACGACAACGTTTCCTAACTCGCCGTCAGGTCGCCGGGCCGGCCCTACGGCCACCAGTCCTTCGCCCACCCAGTTCAGCGGCTATTCCGGTTCTTCTTGGTTTTGACGAGAGTCTCGATTCTTGTCGACTTCCGAGGGGATTTTCGGTTCGTCGGCCTGGGCTGGTTTGAGTTCAGCGCACCCAACCCGCCGCCATGTCCGATTCCCCCGTCAGCCCTGCAGCCGCTGCCGACAGCCTGGAGG
>JBIKUY010000184.1:0-4805 GCA_044347355.1 Prochlorococcaceae cyanobacterium
GCTGCCCGGTGCGGTGCTGGCTGAGCCCTCCTCTCGACCGCCAGGCCTGGTGGTGCTGGAGGAACGCCCGAGTCAGGAGGGGCCGCGGGTGCTGGCGGTCTATGGCCCGCGCCGGGACCCGGCCAGTCCCGACCTGTGGCGGGTGAGCTTCTGGCAGCAGCTCGGGTCGGATGTCACCGTGCGCACCGACACCGTGGGCTGTTCGGTTAGCGCGCCGATGCGACTCACCAACGATATGGGCCGCTGGAAGCTGGCGGAGCTCAACCCCGGCGGGCCGATCCATCCGGGGAACCGGGTGGATCATCTGGTGTGGTGGGCGGTCTGCTTTCCCGAGCAGGCCGGTCGCGATCCGGCCGGGCTGGGGGAGCTGGCCCGCCGGCTGGGCTACAGCGGCAGCCTGCGGGAATCCGTTCAGATCCTGCCTGGACGGGGCCGCTGAGGCTCTGCAGACTGGTCGCTATGAGTACTGATTCCCCTATTCCCGCTGAGGCCACGCCCGGGTCCGGCCCCGAGTTCGGCATTGAGCCTGGTACGGAGGCTGTCGCCCAGCCGCCAGCTCCCGCCCGGCTACTGCTCGTCGACGACGAACCCGGCCTGCGCGCCGCCGTGACGGCCTATCTGGAGGATGAGGGCTTCGCGGTGACCACAGCGGCCGATGGCGAGGAGGGCTGGGAGAAGGCCCAGGAGCTGCTGCCCGACGTGGTGATCAGCGACGTGATGATGCCCCGCTGCGACGGCTATGGCCTGCTGAAGAAGCTCCGGGCCGACGAGCGCCTCGGTGGCACACCGGTGATCTTTCTTACCGCCAAGGGCATGACCGCCGACCGCATCGCCGGCTTCCAGGCTGGCTGCGACGACTACATCCCCAAGCCCTTCGATCCCGACGAGCTGGTGGCCCGGGTGCGCAACGT
This sequence comes from Prochlorococcaceae cyanobacterium, assembly GCA_044347355.1. Taxonomy (GTDB): domain Bacteria; phylum Cyanobacteriota; class Cyanobacteriia; order PCC-6307; family Cyanobiaceae; genus NIES-981. The sequence goes on from JBIKUY010000184.1 coordinate 912, forward strand.
GGTGGCCCGCCAACAGCGCCTGCTGGCCGAGGCGGCCCGCTTCGCCGATGCCGACATCGGCCAGCTGTCGCGCCAGATCACCGAGATCCGCTCCCTGCTGGCCACCGGTGGCACGGCCAAGGCCACCATCGCTGGCAGCGACCTGAGTTTCACCCCGCGGGAGGCCTCGGTGCTGCAGCTGGTGGCCGAAGGCCTGATGAACAAAGAGATTGCCCGGCGGCTGGAAACCTCGATCCGCAACGTGGAGAAATATGTGAGCCGTCTGTTCATCAAGACCGGCACCGCCAGCCGCACGGAACTGGTGCGCTATGCCCTCGAGCACGGTCTTGTCGACTGACTCAGTCGGCTGGCTGCCGGCGGCCCTCAATGGCGGGCATCGCTATCCAGACCGGGTGGATTCGCTGGCCGCAGGCCAGGTGGTGAGTGCCTTCTATGCAGCTCGCTACCGCCATTCGGACGCGGCGGTGTGGCGTGAGCGGCTGGCCGCCGGTGAGATCTGCAGGAATGGCCAGCAGCTCCGGGCCGATGTGCCGCTCGCAGCCGGTGATCGGTTGCTGTGGCATCGGCCCCCCTGGCAGGAGGGTGCCGTGCCGGTGTTGCCCGGCCCCCTGTTCGATGACGGCGACCTGCTGGTGTTCAACAAGCCCAGCGGCCTGCCGGTGCTGCCGGCAGGGGGCTGGTTGGAGCACACCGTGTTGGGCCAGCTAGAGCACCAGTGTGTCGTCGGGGCCCTCGATGCTTGTGCCGGCAGCCCACGCCCGGTGCACCGCCTGGGCCGTTTCACCTCCGGCCTGCTGCTCTGCGCCCGCCGTCCGGCCAGCCGTGCCTGGCTCAGTGCCCTGCTGCGCGACAGCACCGCTGGCCAGACCACCCCTGGTGCTCCGGCGACCTCCCCCTGCCGCAAGACCTATCGGGCGCTGCTTCAGCCCCCGTTGCCCTGCTCGCCGCTGCTGGCCCTGGCGCCCGGCGACAGCCTGGACCTCACCTCGCCGATCGGCCGCCGCCCCCATGCCCGCCTGGGCACGATCTGGGCCGCGGTCTGCGCCGCTGGCGCCCTGGCGGCCCGCAGCACCCTCACCCTGCTGCGGCGCACCAACAAGAGCTGGCTGGTCGAGCTGACGATCGCCAGCGGCCGACCCCACCAGATCCGCATCCACACCGCAGCTGCTGGGGCACCACTGCTGGGCGATCCCCTTTACGGCCCGGGCGGCCTGCCCAGCCCACAGGCCCTGCCCGGCGATGGTGGCTATCACTTGCACGCCCATCGGTTGCGCTTGCCCCTGGTGGATGGCCGCCTGCTGGAGCTGGAAGCGCCTCTGCCGGCCTGGGCCGGTGGCTGATCATCCCCGCCAAACCAGCCTGCTGGAGCCCGCTGGCGACGAGGGGCAGGCCGGGCGGCGGCTGATCGAGCGGCCCGGCCTGTGCCTGCGCCACTGGCCCGCCTGGCTGGCCCCCGCCGCCGCCGCCACCCTGCTGGCGCGCCTGCAGGCCGAGGTGCCCTGGAAGCAGGAGGCGATCCGTCTCTACGGTCGCCAGCACCCCTTGCCGCGGCTCACCTGTTGGATGGCTGATCCGGGCTGCGGCTACCGCTACAGCGGCCTGGCCAACGTGATCGAGCCCTGGTCGCCAGCCGCCACCGAGCTGCGCGAGGCCCTGCAGCAGCTCAGCGGCTGGCGCTTCAACTCCCTGCTGCTCAACCGCTACCGCCACGGCCGCGACGCCATGGGTTGGCACGCCGACGATGAGCCCGAGCTGGATCCGGCCGCGCCAATCGCCTCCCTCAGCCTGGGGGCCCCCCGCGACTTCCGCCTGCGGCCCCGGCCCAGCCCCCGGGCCGGCGGCCTGGCGCCGCCTCCCGGCTACGACCCCGATCCCCGCTGCTGTCCGCCCTTCAACCTGGCGCTGGGGCCGGGCGATCTGCTGTTGATGCACGCACCCACCCAGCTGTGGTGGCAGCACGCGCTGCCCCGGCGGCTGAAGCTGGAGCAGGAGCGCCTCAATCTCACCTTCCGGGTGGTGCGGGCTCCGGCCTGATCGCTACTGAACCGTGCCGCTCAGGCCCGCTCAAAGGCGATCAGGCGGGAAAAGTAGAAGGGCGCCTGGTTGAGGCTGCGGCGCACCGGCTGGAAGCCGGCCGCAGCGGCTGCGGCCACGATGCCGTCCTCCCGGAGGGTGTAGGCGCGGGTGGTCTTGCTGGGGCCGGGGAACAGCTGGCCGATGCACTTGAGCAGGGCCAGCACCGGCGTGTAGGGGGCAAAGCTCACGATCAGGTGCTTTTCGGCCATGCCCGCCAGGTGGCGCACCATCTCCTCGGCCGCGGCCTGGGGGTAGTGGATGAACACGTCCAGGCAGATCACCGTGTCGTAGCGGCCCTCCAGGCTCTCCAGGTCGGAGGCACTGAACTGCAGCTGCTCGCCGCTGATGCCGGCCTCTTCAGCCCGGCGGCGCCCCTCGTTGGCCATCGCCTCGGAGAGGTCGGAGGCGGCGATCGAGCCGGCCCCCAGCTGGGCCAGGGGAATCGACAGGCTGCCCACGCCGCAGCCGGCGTCGCAGAAGCTGCGCTGGGCCAGATCGCCCTGCTCCTGCAGCCAGGCGAGCACGTTGTCCACCGTCTTCTGGTGGCCGATGCGGATGTTGCGCTGCACCCGGTTCACCTCGTCGGACTCGCTGTAGATGCGGTTCCAGCGCTCGAAGCCGGTGGTTTCGAAGTAGCCCTTCACCTCCTCCTTTTCGGCTTCCTTGCCGGCGGGGGCTGGATCGGCCGCGTTCCGGGGGGCATCCAGCTGCGGCTCGGAGGGCATGGGGGTGGTTTTCGGTGGCGGGGATCCTAGGCAGCGAAACCGGCGGGGCCGAAAGGCTCAGCGGGCCGCCCGCTGCCAGCCCAGACCGCTGTCCCCTTCCCGCCAGCGCAGGCATTCCCCCAGGGGGGTGCCGGTCAGCATCTCCGCAACGCTGCGCTGATCCCCCAGCACCCGCCGCGGCGCCACCGTGGCGGCGGCGATGGCGCGGCCGGGCTCGCCACCCCAGCCGGCCAGCCGTCGCACCCCCTCCAGCAGAGGCAGGGTCACCCCGGCCAGGGTGCCGTCCTCCAGCCGGCAGCTGCCGTCCTGCACCAGCAGCAGGCGCTCATCCCAGCGGTGTTGCCCCTCGCCCAGGCCGTAGGGGGCGAGGGCATCGCTCACCAGCACCAGCTGCTCGGGGGCGAGCCGTTGCAGCAGCAGGGCCATCGAGGGGTGCACATGCACGCCATCGGCGATCAGCCCCAGGGCGATGTCGCCCCGCAGCAGCGCCGCCGCCACCGGTCCGGGGCTGCGGTGATGCAGGCCGGCCATGGCGTTGAAGCTGTGGGTGAGCATCGTCACCCCGGCCGCGAAGGCGGCCCCGGCCTCGGCCTCGCCGGCGGCACTGTGGCCGAGGCTCACCACGATGCCCCGCTCCCGCAGTGCGCTGATCACCGCGCCGGCCCCCTCCAGTTCGGGCGCCAGGGTCACCAGGTCGATCTGGTCTTCCCAGCCGCCGATCCGCTCGGCCAGGGCCTCCGGGCTGGGGGCGGCCAGATGCTGTTCGGGGTGGGCGCCCCGGCGCGCCGGGTTGAGGAACGGACCCTCCAGATGGGCGCCGAGCAGCTGGCAGCGGCCGGGCCGGTGCTGCTGGCGGGCCTGTTCCAGTACCGCCAGGGCCTGGCGCAGCGGCGCCACGCCGCAGGTCACCAGGGTGGGGCAGATCGCCTCCACCCCATCGCGCCAGAGCAGCTCCAGCAGCTCCAGCAGCCTGGGCAGATCGGCGGGGGTGAGCTCGGGGAAGGCCAGGCCGAGCCCGCCGTTGATCTGCAGGTCCACCCCGGCGGGGCTGAGCCAGTCGCCGCCCCAGTCGTCGCCGGCGGCGCAACTGCCG
>JBIKUY010000185.1:0-4784 GCA_044347355.1 Prochlorococcaceae cyanobacterium
GACGGTGAATCCCGATGAGGTGGTGGCGATCGGAGCGGCGGTGCAGGCCGGCATCCTCACCGGCGAGCTGCGTGACCTGATGCTCAATGACGTCACCCCCCTCTCCCTGGGGCTAGAGACGATTGGTGGCGTCATGAAGGCCCTGATCCCCCGCAACACGCCCATCCCGGTGCGGCGCAGCGATGTGTTCAGCACCTCCGCCGCCAACCAGAGCTCCGTGGAGGTGCATGTGCTGCAGGGGGAACGGCAGATGGCCAGCGACAACAAGAGCCTCGGCCGTTTTCGTCTCTCCGGCATTCCTCCCGCTCCCCGGGGAGTGCCCCAGGTGCAGGTGTCGTTCGACATTGACGCCAACGGGTTGCTGCAGGTCTCCGCCATGGACCGCACCACCGGCCGCCAGCAGAGCGTGAGCATTCAGGGTGGCTCCAACCTCAGTGAAGAGGAGATCGCCCGCCTGATCGAGGAGGCCGAGCTCAAGGCCTCCGAGGACCGCCGCAAGCGGGCCGAGATCGACCGGCGCAACCGGGCCCTTACCCTGGTGGCCCAGGCGGAGCGCCGCCTGCGGGACGCCAGCCTCGAACTGGGCCCCTATGGGGCGGAACGCCAGCAGCGTGCCGTGGAGATGGCCCTGCGGGACGTCCAGGATCTGCTGGCCCTAGAGGAACGGGGTGACAGCGATCCCGGTGAACTGGATCTCGCCGTGAGCCAGCTACAGGAGGCGATGTTTGGATTGAATCGCCGCCTGTTGAGTGAACGCAAGGCCGACCAGGGGCCGCTGCAGGGGCTGAAGAACACGCTTGGATCCCTGAAGGACGAGCTGTTCGCCGACGACGACGACTGGGACGACTGGAATCGCCCCGCCAGTGACCCCTGGTCCCGTCAGGGTGATTGGTCGCGGCCCCCGTCATCGCGAAGCTGGTCGGAGTCCGAGCGCCCCATGGCCGACCGCTGGTCTCCCCGAGAGCAGGGGTACCAGGATCCGCGGGAGTGGCCGCGTCGTGACGCTGATTACCCCGAGTCGAGACAGTCCCAGCCCGCCTACTCCGACCGCTATCGGCAGGACGATCGCGACGACCGCTTCCCTGAGTCGGCCGAACCCCCCGCCCCCGTGCGCATGCCGCGTCGAAACCAGGACACGCGGCCACCAGAGGACGATCCCTGGGCTGAGCGTTGAGCAGGGTGGCAGGGGTCATGCCTGGTGCAGTTGATCACTGGGCCGTGCTCGGCCTCCAGCCTGGTGCTGACGCGGCCTCCTTGAAGCGGGCGTTCCGGGCCAAGGCCCGCCGTTGGCACCCCGATCTCAACGGCAACGACCCCGTGGCCGAAGAGCGCTTCAAGCAGGTGAACGAGGCCTATGCCGTGCTTTCCGATCCAGCCCGCCGGCGGGCCTGGGAGTCCGGTGAGCCGGAGCGGCCCGGGGCTGCAGAGCAAGATCCCTTCGCCAGCGGCTTCCCGGACTTCGACGACTACCTCGACCAATTGTTCAGCGGTCGGCGTCGCCAGCGTGGCGTGGACGAAGAGGAGCAGGAAACCACCCATGGGGTTGAGGCGCCGCCATCTCCCCCCCCAGGGCCCGTGGCCACCGCTGAATCTGGCCAGCCGCCAGCTCAATCCAGCAATGCCCTGGAGACATCGGTGGAGCTCACACCTGAGCAGGCCCTGGAGGGCAGCCGTGTGGAGCTGGAGCTGGCCGATGGTCTGGTGGTGGAGGTGTGGACCCCGCCGCTCGCCGGCGATGGCTGGCGGCTACGCCTGGCAGGCGTCGCCCCCGGAGGCGGGGACCATTTCCTCCAGCTGCGGGTGGTCACCGGCGAGGGCCTGCGGGTGGATGGCCTACGGGTGCTCTACACCCTCGATCTCAGCCCAGCCGAGGCCACGCTTGGCTGCAAGGTTGTCGTGCCCACCCTCCAGGGTGCCGTGAAGCTGAATGTGCCGGCGGGCTCCTCCAGCGGTCGCCTGCTGCGCCTGCGTGGCCGAGGGCTGGCCTGGGCAGGACAGCGGGGCGACCAGTTGGTAGAGCTGCGCATCGTGGTGCCCGAGCAGCCATCCGACGCCGAGATGGCCCTCTATCGCCGTTTGAAAGAGCTCGCCGCCGAGCAGCAGTGACACACTGAGGGCGTCGTTTGCTGAATGAGAGCCCTGTGATGCCGGTGCATGTGCTCCTGTTCGATGCCGGTTCCGATCAGGAGGGGATCCACTCCCTTGAGCTCAACGGGAACACCGTTGTCCTGCTGTTTGAAGACCAAGACGACGCCCAGCGTTATGCCGGCCTGCTGGAGGCCCAGGACTTTCCCGTTCCCACCGTGGAACGGCTTGACCGGCAGGAGATGGAGCTGTTTTGCAGTCAGGCCGGCTACGAAGCCCGCTTCGTGCCCAGTGGCTTCTTGCCCCAGTCGGCCGAGGATCGGCTGCTGATTGCTCCACCCGAGCGCAACATGGATGTGAGCCTCTGGCAGGAGCAGAACGAGTCCGTCGGCGCCTCGGATCCGGAACTGGAGGCGTTCCGCCGCCAGCTGGAGGGCCTGCTGTGACGTCTTCACAGAAAGAGCAGGGCAAAGAGCAGGGCCAAGATCGCGGCCACTTGCTCACCGAACAGGCCAACCCTCTCAGCGCCCAGCTCGACGCCCTGGCAACGGCAGAGTTGGTGGAGCTCTTCTGCCGCAATGATCTTGAGCCGCAGCGAGCGGTGGCCGCCGCTGCTCCCCAACTCACCGCGGCGGTGGATGCGATCGCGACCCGACTAGCGGCCGGCGGAAGGCTGTTCTACCTGGGAGCGGGCACATCCGGTCGGCTTGGCGTGCTGGACGCGGCGGAGTGTCCACCCACCTTCTGCAGTGACCCCAACCTCGTGCAGGGCGTGCTGGCTGGCGGTGCGCCGGCCCTATTGCGCAGCTCCGAAGGCTTGGAAGATCTGCGCGAGGCAGGCCGCGATGATCTCGTCCAGGCAGGCTTCGGGCCTGCCGACTGCCTGGTGGGCATCGCCGCCGGTGGCACCACCCCCTACGTGCTGGGCGGCCTCAGCCATGCCCGCAGCCTGGGTGCCCTGGCCATTGCCATGGCCTGCGTGCCTGCCGAACAGGTGCCGATGCCTTGCGACATCGATATCCGACTGCTCACCGGGCCCGAGCTGCTCACAGGCTCCACACGCCTCAAGGCAGGCACCGCCACCAAAATGGCCCTCAACATCCTCTCCACCGGTGTGATGGTGAAGCTGGGCAAGGTGTACGGCAACCGCATGGTGGATGTGGCGGTCACAAACACAAAGCTGGAGGATCGGGCCCTGCGCATCCTCACCGACCTGTCAGGGGTAACACGCCAGCAGGCGGCCCAGCTGCTGCAGGAGGCCGAGGGCTCGGTGAAGCGTGCCTTGCTGATGGCCGCCACGGGGCTGTCCGCCCCCGAGGCACGCCAGCAGCTCAACCAGCATGGTCCCAGCCTGCGCCAGGCGCTGGCCGCTGCGGGCGGCCAGCTGAAGCTCTAGGCCAAAACCCTCATCCGTCCGCCGCTGCATCGACGCTGCCCCAGTAGGGCGCCGTGAACAGATCCACCCGGCGGCGAGTCTCTAGCGGCACCTGCTCTTTTGGAGTCATGAGGGCGTGACGCAGGGCGCGGTGGGAGCCGCTGCCGGGCCGCTGGGCGCCAATCCGCTCAGCGGCCACGCGCACAATCTCTTGGGCGAGGCTGGCGTTGCTGCGCAGGTTCTCAATCACCATCTCCACCGTCACTGAGGCGTGTTCCTGGTGCCAGCAGTCGTAGTCGGTGACCATGGCCAGGGTGGCGTAGGCGATCTCCGCTTCCCGGGCCAGCCGGGCCTCGGTGTGGTTGGTCATCCCGATCACGCCACAGCCCCAGCTGCGGTATAGCTCCGATTCAGCCCGGGTGGAGAAGGCAGGGCCCTCCATGCACAGATAGGTGCCGCCGCGGCCCTCCGGCATCAGGCTTTCCCCTACGTCGGCGAGCAGCCGGCTGAGGGTGGGGCAGAAGGGATCGGCATGGGTCACGTGGGCCACTACCCCTGTATTGAAAAAGGTCAGTGGCCGCTGGTGGGTGCGATCGATGAACTGGTCCGGCACCAACATGTCGAGGGGTCTGACCTGTTCTTGCAGTGAGCCCACGGCTGATACCGACAGGATCCAACGCACGCCCAGGGAGCGCAGGGCCCAGAGGTTGGCTCGGTAGGGCACCTCGCTGGGGGTGTAACTGTGAAAGCGGCCATGGCGGGCCAGGAACACCACCTCCAGGTCACCGATCCGGCCCAGGCGCAGGCTGTCTGAAGGCGGGCCAAAGGGGGTTTCCACGCTGATTTCCCGCACCTCCTCGAGGCCGTCCATGGCATAGAGCCCGCTGCCGCCGAGCACACCGAGGCGGGCCTGACTCAGATCGGGGGGAGATGCGGGCGAAGGTGCTGCAGTGCTCATCGAGGCGGCGGCAGGGCGGTGCGACCCTCCATTTTCAGCACGGCCCCATACAGTCTGCTTTTGAACTGCTTCAGCCTGTGACCAAAGCCCTGATGGAGACCGACGCCGGCACGATCGAACTGGAGCTGTTCGACGCCGACGCCCCCAACACCGTGGCCAATTTCGTGAAGCTGGCCAAGGACGGCTTCTATGACGGCCTGGCCTTCCACCGCGTGATCCCAGGCTTCATGGCCCAGGGGGGTTGCCCCAACAGCCGCGAGGGCTCCCGGGGCATGGCCGGCACCAGCGGTCCCGGCTACACCATCGACTGCGAGATCAACAGGCAGAAGCACCAGGCCGGCACCCTGGCCATGGCCCACGCCGGCC
>JBIKUY010000416.1:0-4772 GCA_044347355.1 Prochlorococcaceae cyanobacterium
CCGAGGCCGAGCTGGCTCCGAACCTCATCCCAGGCCAGAGCCGCGTCCGGGTTGTCGAGATGGGAGGCCCAGCGCCGGTCGAGCTCCGCGCAGAGGGCAGGGTCGACCGACAACGCCCCATCCCGGGCCTGGTCATCGAGGCTGTCCCACAGGGCGATCGCCAGGGCCAGCCGCTCGCTCTGCGGGAGTTGGAGAAGGTCGGACATGGGCGCAAACGCCATCACACCCCCAGGCAAGGAGTCCATCGTAGGCACGCTTCCTGGAGTGAGGCAGGGTCCGGGGAAGGGCATGGCATGACGCCAATGCTTCTCCTCCACGAGTGCCACCCCCCGTCACACCCCAGCCAGGATGCCCCCATGATTCGGCACCCCTCCCCCACCTACGAGCGCCTCCGCCACTACATCGCCGAGCGCATGCGCATGAGCCACATTTACCAACCGCTGATGCTCATGGAACTGCTCGGCCGCCACAGCCCGGCGCCGGCGCAGGACATCGCCCGGCGGATCCTGGGGGAGGACGTGACCCAGATCGAGTACTACACCGGGAGGGTGAAACGGATGGTGGGCCGCGTGCTCACCGGCATCGGCATCACCCGCTACGGCGATGGGCTCTACAGCCTGATCGGCGCGTAGGAGCTGAGCGACAGCGAGCGCGACGCGTTGCTGCAGCTGTGCCGCCAGCGGCTGGACGGGTTCCGAGAGCAACGGGGTGAGGAGGTGTTCGCCCATCGCTCCCGCCACCGCAGCCCGATCAGCGGTTCGGTGAAGTACCGGGTGCTCACAAGGGCACGGGGCCGCTGTGAGTGCTGCGGAGCGCACGAGCACCAGCGGGCCCTGGAGGTGGACCACATCATCCCCAAGAACCAGAACGGCTCGGACGACATCAGCAACCTGCAGGCGCTCTGCTTCCGCTGCAACGCCGGCAAGCGCGACACCGATTGCACCGACTTCCGCGGTGTGCAGGCCAGTTATGGGGAGCGACAGGAGGGTTGTGTGTTCTGCTCACTGGAGGGCAGCGGGCGTGTGCTGCTGGAGAACGAGCTGGCGCTCTGCATCGCCGACGCCTACCCAGTAAGCGAGGGCCACAGCCTGGTGATCCCACGACGGCACGTGGCGGATGGGATAGCGCTACACAAGCCGGAATGGAATGCGGTGGTGGAATTGCTGAAGTGGAGGCGCGAGCAACTAAGCAGCCAGGACACCACGATCAGCGGCTGGAATGTGGGGTTGAATTCTGGCCAAGCCGCCGGGCAGACGGTATTTCACGCGCACTGGCACCTGATACCTCGACGAACAGGTGATGACAAATCCCCCTGCGGAGGCGTTCGGGGGGTTATCAAGGGGAAACAGCACTACTGAGCCGTGGCCACTAAGACGCCTACGCGCAAGAAGCTCGATCGGCCAGCGGTCTTGGCAAGGATCGATGAGATCCTCTCAGCTGGGCCTCCTGATGCCCAATGTCTGTTGGCGTTCGCAGAGTTCATCAACGGAAAGCCGTTTCCAGAACCTGTTCTCACACTGACCGAGCTCAAAACGGCAGTGTGCAGGGTGTTTGGCACCAAGAACGCCACAGAACTCCGCAAGTCAAGTGAGTTCAACCTCGCCATGGCAGGCCGCACATTTGATCTGAAAACAAAGGCTGATTGGCTCAAGCTCTATCGAGAGTGGGTAGGAGTCCCCCAGAACGAACGCGCCAAAACCGGTATAACATCAATTAATGGCATCGATGTTTTAGAGAATTTCAGACCATGGCATGTGTTCTCACTTGATCCATCAACAGCTAGTGCCGAGGACATCAAAGAGGCCTTCCGGAGACTTGCCAAGGAACACCATCCAGATGTTGGCGGTGATCCGCGCGTCATGGAGCGGCTTCAAAAAATGCGTGACTCCCTCCTTGCCTTCCTCTAATCAATCCGAGAATGACGACATCCAAGCGGGCACGTGACTCCTTCTCATTTCAGGAGACAGCAAGAATTCTTGGCATTAGCGCCAAGAAGCTCAACGGCATTTGCGAGTTCTTTGACGTAAACACCGATGACGAATGGGAACTCATCGAAGGTGAGTTCTTTGAGTACGAACCAGGCCAAGCTCGAAGCCGGCGCTTTTATGAAGAAGGCGTGATGGCTATTGCGAAGTACCTGGAAGAGAAGGAAGGCGGGAGCATCTTGGCCAAGATTCACGAGTTCTTCACTCACCATCGCGCAAGGGTTACACGCACCCTTGTCAAGCGCAGGATCATTCAAGTCACCCAAGATCGAAGCACCATCCAGATCCGAGGTGATCTGGTTTTTCTGGAGCAGCGCTCTGTTGTCAGGGTGCTAGGCACCAATGGTAAAGGGATGGCTGGCACCATCACACGGATACAGGAAGAGAGCTCTGGCCTAGAAGGTGCTGAGGGCTTAGAGATCGGTGTACATTTTGATAGCTTGGAGGGCAACGATCAGCGCCATTGGAGCCAGCGCGGCATCGTGCGGCTGGCGAAGACGATGAGGGATAAAGGCCGGATCACCAAGGCACGAAAAGCATGGGTGAAAGCCGTTGCCGATGTTGCTGAAGAGTGCTTTGAGGTCCAGAGAAAGCTCCTAGAAAGTCACGAGGCAAGGGTAAAAGCGGCGAAGGATAAAGTACGCCAGAGGGCACTACGCAAAGACGGCCCTGGCTGTGCTGTATCCGGCCAGAAACCATCTGCCTCTGATCAGTATCCGGTTGAACTGGAGGCGCATCATCTTTTCGATGCCAGTTCGCGCCCCGACCTGGCAGCTCATGAAGATAACTTAATCGCCATCAGCAGCAGTATTCATCGGAATTTTCACAAGTGGATGGGCTCAAAAGCTTGCGAGCCCAAAGATTTTGTTGATTATCTTCTAGGCAATGAGATGAACCATTTTGATGGACCACCAAGTATCAAGAAAAGGAAGGAGCAGAAACTCCAAAAGCTGATGAATCACCTTGAGCTGCTACAGGCAAGATTTGAAGGGAATCATCTACTGTGCTAACTCACGAAGTTCAAGCTCAAAAACGCTTCAACGCGAGATCAGATTGCGAAAGGGTTAGACTCCTCTTCGTCGCTTTAGTTATACCTGACAAGCAGACGTCAATAACTCTACTCAGCAAGATTTATCGCTCTGTGCGCAGCCTCACTCTTGCAGTAGTCCGAATATCAGCGGACACGGTCCCAACCGCTTGCATCGCTTGACGCATTTCAGTAAACACCGGGACCTTCTTTGCTGGATCGGCAATGGATAGAACCAAGGTAAACGGAACACCCTCTAGGGGCATCGTTTCCAATGCCCGAACTAGGTATTCAACACGTACGCGCCAATTGGATGAGCACCCCACTCCCCGTGGAAAACTTCCGAAATATGTTTTAACTGGCCCCCACTTGAGTGCATGGTCAATCAAGTCCTGCTCGGATTTATCAATTACTCCCTCAGGCAAGAATGCAGGCGTCAGTTTGCCCCGGTAACCTTTCGGCGTCTCCTGTTGAAGTCCAGCATCCAAATTCACCCGAACATACTCAGCACCATGCCGACTATCGAGCGGAGGTGTGGCTACGAGGGTCATCCGAACTTGGCCTCGACATGCACCTTGGCTGCCAACCAGCGATTTCGGCCAGGTAAATGGAAAAACCAACTCCGTATTCGGCAGCAGTCGGCTCTCGAACACTAGCGTAATCTCATGGTCGTCATTAATCAGTATGTCAGATGCGCATGCAGGCATGCCAAAGCCGACGATATCTCGTGCGACTACTCGGACAGCGGGATCATGTAGTGGCTTAGGAATAGACGCGCTGTGAGCAACAAGCGCCAATAGAGTCTCTCTTCTCACATCACCTTCGATCATTGTATCTAGCTGAGCGAGCGTTTTAGCTACAAGTGGTGCAGCGTAGCTCGTGCCACAACCGCTCTCCGCTTCGCCTGAAGGAAGGATGGAGAACAATCCGTGCCCGACTGTGGGATCGTGACAGAGCGCACCTCCAATGTGAGCAAAGTCAGGCTTCACACCCGAACGCAGGCCAGGGCCTCGTCGGGTATACGCTGTGGGTGCAAAAGCAACACAGCCACCATGATGCGGAGGATTTAAGGCCGCGACGGATATGTGGCGAACGCTTTCAGCCGGGGTTAGTATGCCGTCATCCTGGGAAGCAGCTAATGATGCAAGGTTCTTGATGGGATCAGCTGTCCACTCATTTCTTGCGTTGATCGAAGACAGGTTGCCCGCAGATATTACAAAGATAACATCGTGCCTGTCGGCCAAAGCATCCAAGCGTGCCGCAAAGTAGTCATAGGTACTCTTGTTAGCCGGAGATATAAGGTTCAGGCTCATATTGAAGATTCGGACTCCATAGGCTGTCCGACATTGCACAGTCGCGGCTTCAAGCTCATCGAAGAAGTCGGGGACCTCCTTCGGATAATAGTTCGCGAAGCTCGCTTCGATGGGGTTTAGATCAATATCGACAATTTCACATCCATCTGGCTCTAACTCGCAATGCCCATTAGTACTCGCACCGCCCACTAACAGGCCGCCGATAAAGGTCCCATGCGCTTCATTCCGATCTTGGTCTGCAAGGAATCCGTACCGTTCGACAATCCACGGTGACAGAAAGTCGCTGACCCCACCATCAATAACCCCAACTCGGGGGACTGGCCCTGCGACCCGCTCGGGCATGCGAATAGGCCCCCCAATTGTTGCAGCACTGGTAGTAGACGTGACTACCTTAGGCGGCAATCGAATTGCGCGCACCAAAGGATGTCGGTCCAGAAACTGCAACAA
>JBIKUY010000186.1:0-4767 GCA_044347355.1 Prochlorococcaceae cyanobacterium
CGTTGGCGTGGCGTTGCGGCCCATGGCAGATCGGGATCGGGCACAGGGTGGCGGACACTCCAGCGGTATCGGCACTGCCGTTGCCGGAGCAGTGATCGGTGCAGCAGGCCTGGCCTGGTGGTTGCTCGCAGAAGCGGAGCGTCGCCGCGGCGAGGCCCGACAGCGACGCAATCTGAGCCTCTCGCGCCTACAAGGCACTCTCGATGCAGGGGAGACCGGCGCTGTCACCCAGCCCCTACAGGACAGGGAACTCCACCAAAAGGTACAAGAGCTCAACCAGGCGATCGAAAGTGTGCGGCGCCAGCTGGAACAGCTTCAACCCCAGCGGTAGGCCCTGGATGGGCGCAACGGTGGCTCGGTAGGTTGCAACCTGCGCCTGTCCGCTTGCCCATGCTCCGCTCCGCTGCCATCACCCAGGGGGTTCAGCGTTCCCCAAACCGCGCCATGTTGCGGGCCGTGGGTTTCGGCGATGGCGATTTCAGCAAGCCGATCATCGGCATCGCCAACGCCTACAGCACAATCACGCCTTGCAATCTGGGCCTGAACGATCTGGCCCGCCGCGCGGAGGAGGCCGCCCATCAGGCCGGGGCCATGCCACAGATGTTCGGCACGATCACCGTGAGTGATGGCATCTCGATGGGCACCGAGGGGATGAAGTACTCCCTGGTGAGCCGCGAGGTGATCGCCGACTCGATCGAAACCGCCTGCAACGGCCAAAGCATGGATGCGCTGCTAGCCATCGGTGGCTGCGACAAGAACATGCCCGGCGCCATGCTGGCAATGGCCCGCATGAACATTCCCGCGATCTTCGTGTACGGGGGCACGATCAAGCCCGGCAAGCTGGGGGCCTGCGACCTCACCGTGGTCAGCGCCTTTGAGGCGGTGGGCCAATACAGCGGCGGCCAGATCGACGAGCAGCAACTCACCGCCATCGAGAAGAATGCCTGCCCCGGGGCGGGCAGCTGCGGCGGCATGTTCACCGCCAACACGATGAGCGCAGCCTTCGAAACGATGGGGCTGAGCCTGCCCTACAGCTCCACGATGGCGGCCGAGGATGCCGAGAAGGCCGACAGCGCCGCCCGCAGCGCCGAGGTGCTCGCCGAGGCGATCGCCGCCAACATTCGCCCCCGCGACTTGATGACGCGGGAGGCCTTTGAAAATGCCATTGCGGTGATCATGGCCGTGGGCGGCTCCACCAATTCAGTGCTGCACCTGCTGGCCGTGGCCCGGACCGCCGGCGTGGATCTGGCGATCGAGGATTTCGAGGCGATCCGCCAGCGGGTGCCGGTGATCTGTGATCTCAAGCCGAGCGGCCGCTACGTGACCGTGGACCTGCACAACGCCGGCGGCATCCCCCAGGTGATGAAGCTGCTGCTCGATGCCGGCCTGCTGCACGGCGACTGCAGGACCATCGAGGGCAAGACCCTGCGCGAGGTGCTGGCTGACGTGCCCAGTGAGCCGCCCGCCGGCCAGGACGTGATCCGCCCGCTCTCCAACCCGCTCTACGCCAAGGGCCACCTGGCGATCCTCAAGGGCAACCTGGCGGAGGAGGGCGCCGTGGCCAAGATCAGCGGCGTCAAGAACCCCGTCATCACCGGCCCCGCCCGGGTGTTCGAGAGCGAGGAGACCTGCCTGGCCGCCATCCTCGACAAGCAGATCAAACCCGGTGATGTGGTGGTGGTGCGCCAGGAGGGTCCGGTGGGCGGACCGGGGATGCGCGAGATGCTCAGCCCCACCGCCGCGATCGTGGGCCAGGGACTGCTGGATTCGGTAGCCCTGATCACCGATGGCCGCTTCTCCGGCGGCTCCTTCGGCCTGGTGGTGGGCCACGTGGCCCCCGAGGCCGCCGTCGGCGGCACCATCGGCCTGGTGCAGGAGGGCGACAGCATCACCGTGGATGCCAACCAGCTACTGATTCAGCTGAACGTGCCAGTCGAGGAAATCGACCGCCGCCGCGCCGCATGGGTGAAGCCCGAGCCCCGCTACACCTCAGGCGTGCTGGGCAAATACGCCCGACTGGTGAGTTCCAGCAGCAAGGGGGCCGTAACCGACCAGCCGGAGCTCAGCGCCAACCGCTGATCAGACCAGCAAGGCCCGCAGACGGCGGGCCAGGGCCTCCAAGGGAAGGCCGTCCTGGGGACGTTCACAGCGACTGCCGCTGGCGGGGGCCATCCACACCGGATGGCTGCCTTGCCAGAGCATGGGCCGCTCCGGGTCCTCCGCCCAGGCCAAGGTGAGATGGAGCTGCTCGCCACTGGTGTAGAGCTCCAGCTCCAGATCATGCTCAGGGCAGCGTTCACCACTTGGGTTGCGCACCTCCAGCAGCAGGGTGCAATCAAGCAGATCCGGATCATGCTCCGCCGGTTCGTCACGACCCTCCCGCAGGCGCACGGCGTGGAGGAACGGCTTGCGGCAGAGATCGGCAGCGCCAGCCACCAGCTGGCAAAGCTGCCCTAGCGGCAGGGGCTCAGGGATAGGCACGGATGGCGTGCAGGGTGAAGGCGATGGCCCCGGCCCGGAAGCCCGCGTTGGGCTGGCCGTCATCACCGAACCGGGAATGGAGCAACTGCAGGCGGTTCACCCGGGTGGGATCGAAGCGCAACAGGGGCAACCCCAGGGGCTGGGCTCTCACGGAGGGGCGCAGGCTGGCAAAGGGGATGCGCACCAGGGTGATGCCCTCAGGTTCCGTGGCAAACTCGTGAACCCAGCGAAGACCGCCGGGAATCAGCTCAGTGATCCCGGCCAAGCCGTCGGCGCAGGCCACCGCCAGCTTGAACCGGCGGCCATCGCCTGTAATCTCCAATTCAAGGCCTGTGTGGACGGACAGATCCAGCGGTGGCGAGAACAGGGGGGAGCGGCAGCTAATGAACCCACCATTCTCAGCAACCAACAACCCCTGGAACATCAGGCCTGCCGGACCGGCTTGGCATTCACCGCTGCTGCGGCCGCCCATGATCCGGTCGTTGAGGGCATGCCAGCCACTGAAACCGGAGGCGGTGACGAGAGTCAGCAAGACGTCAGGACGCAGCGGCCCCATTGTCGGCCAGCACCAGGGCCGGTGTGGCCGGCTGCACCAGCCGGGCCGGGGTGCGCTCGGGTGACTCGCTGGGATCGAGGAGGCGACGGAGAGCCTGGCGCTTGCCCTCACCACTCACCAGAAAAATCACCTGGCGGGCTGCCGACAGCACGGGTGCGGTAAGGGTGATGCGCGCCAGACCCTTGCCATCGCCGACGGTGACCGTGCGGTCCTGCTCCCGAGTGGCTGCTGTGCCAGGAAAGAGAGAGGCGGTGTGGCCGTCGTCGCCCAGACCCAACAGCACCAGATCCAGCACCGGCGGCTCGCCACTGCATAGCTTGGCCAGGGTGGCCGCATAGGCCTCAGCTCCTTGCTGAGGATCACTGAGGTGGGTGGGCACAGGATGCAGACAGGCCGCCTGACCTGGGCCCGAAGCCATCAAGGTGTCGCGTACAAGGCGGGCATTGCTAGCAGGATCATCGGCACTCACCCAGCGCTCATCCCCCAGGAGCAGATCCACCCGCTCCCAGGGCAGACGCTGCTGGCCGAGGTCGCGGTAAGCGGCGGCTGGGGTGGTGCCACCGGCCAGGGCAATCTGGCACCGATCTCGCTGGGCCAGGGCAAGATCAATGGCAGAGGCAATCGTCTCAGCACAGCGGCGGGCCAGGTCGTTGCCGGAATCCACCACGATCAGGCGGGGGGATGTGGGAACGGTGCTCATGGGAGACCTCACTGCAGCCACTCTGTGTGGAAACTGCCCGGCCGGTCGACGCGCTCATAGGTGTGGGAGCCGAAGCAGTCGCGCATGGCCTGCACGAGATTTTGGGGCAGGCGACCGCTGCGGTAGCTGTCGATGTAATCGAGGGTGCTGGACAGGCAAGGCACGGGAATGCCCGCCAAGGCGGCTCCGGCCACCACCTGGCGCAGGCCCGGAAGGCAACGGTTGATCAGATCGGCGAACCAGGGGTCGAGCATCAGGTTGGCCAGGGTTGGATTAGCGGTGTAGGCGTCCTGGATGCGCTGCAACAAGCGGGCGCGAATGATGCAGCCTCCCTTCCAGATCTGGCCAATGGCGGCGAAGTCGAGGTGGTAGTCGTGCAGTGCAGAGGCCTCCTGCATCAGGGCCATCCCCTGGCCATAGCTCACGATGCAGGCGGCGATGCAGGCATCCCTCAGGGGGGCCATAGCATCGGCGGCCGATCCCAGATCAAAGCTGTGGGGGACTGGAGCGGGCAGCACGGCCTCGGCCTCCAGGCGTTGGTGGCGCAAGGAACTGAGCACCCGGGCATTGAGGGCTGCGTAGATCGTGGGCACCGGCACCCCCATCTCCAGCGCACTCACCACAGTCCAAAGGCCCGTACCCTTCTGGCCCGCCGCATCAACAATGGCTTCAACCAGATCGGCGCCAGTGTCGGGATCCTTAGTGCGCAGGCAGACCTCGGTGATCTCCACCAGAAAGGAGGCCAGCTCCTCGGTCTGGTTCCACTGCCCCAGCACATCAGCCATCTGGTCACCGTTCAGGCCGGCAACCCGCTTCATCAGGTCGTAAGCCTCGGCCAGGATCTGCTCGATGCCGTACTCAATGCCGTTGTGCACGGTTTTCACGAAGTGACCGGCACCGCCAGGGCCGATGTAAGTCACGCAGGGGCCGTCATCCACCTGGGCGGCCATCTTGCGCACCAGCGGCTCAATGGCGTCGTAAGCGGCCTTCGTGCCTCCCGGCATCATGCTGGGACCCTCCAGGGCCCCTT
>JBIKUY010000312.1:0-3175 GCA_044347355.1 Prochlorococcaceae cyanobacterium
CCAGCGCAACAGAAAGGTTGCGTAGCCCTGCCGAGCCTCCGGCAGGGCGGCTGCCCAGAGGGCCAGGCCCGTCAACAGTAGAAACAGCAACGGGATGCCCCAGCGGCTGAGCCGCTCGATGCCGCCGCGAATGCCCACTGCCACCACCAGGCCGGTGAGGGCGAGGCTGAACAGATAGCCGAGCACCGCATCGCCGCCGCTGCTGATCGCGGTGAAGTAGTCCTGGGCGGCACCGATGTCCGTCGGCAAGGGGCCCAGAAGGGCATGAAACAGGCTGCGGCCCGTCCAGCCCATCAACACGGCGTAATACGAGAGGATCCCCACCGCCGCGGCCATGAACAGCCAGCCCAGGGGCTTCCACCGCCGCCCTCCGGCGGTGATCGGGGCCAGCAGGGGCGCGTGGCCGGTGCTGCGGCCGAGCACCATCTCGGCCACCAGCACCGGCAGACACACCAGCACCACGATCAGCAGGTAGAGCAACACGAAGGCCGCCCCTCCGCCCTGGGAGGCGCGGTAGGCAAAGCCCCAGAGATTGCCCAGCCCCACGGCGCTGCCAGCCGCCGCCAACACGAAGCCCAGGCCCGAACCCCAGCGCTCAGGCGGATCACCGCGCTCGGCACTGCTGCTGATTGGGGCCATCGCCGGGGCATCAGATTTCGCCCCAGTTTCCTGCCCAGCGCAAGCGCAGGTCCTGGCCCGTGATCGGGTGCCTCAGGCGCAAACCGGCAGCATGGAGCTGCAGGCGCGTCACCTGAAGCACAGCGTCGCCCGTGGGATCGCCATAGAGCGGATCCCCCAGCAGCGGATGACCCAGCCAAGCCAGATGCACCCGCAGCTGGTGGGAGCGACCAGTGTGGGGCTGCAGGAGCAGGGTACTGGAGGGGCGGTAGCCAGGAACCGAGGCCAGCGCTGGAGGAGGATCCAGCCGCCGCCAGCGGCTGAGCGCCGGCTTGCCGCCGCTGGCAACGGGCACCACGCCATAGCGGGGCGGGCGGGTGGCAAGGCGGGCCAGGGGCTGTTCGATCCAGCCGCCCCGCGCAGCCGGCACCCCCCAAACGCGGGCCAGGTAGGTCTTGCGCACCCTCCGCTCGGCGAAAGCCGCACTCAGGAGCTTATGGCTATCGGCATCGCGGGCCAGCAGGATCAGCCCGGACGTGTCGCGGTCGAGGCGGTGCACCAGCCTGGCGTCCGGCCAGCGACGCAGGGCACGACTGATGAGGGAATCGGCCAGCTCCGGACCCAGCCCCGGCTGGCTAAGCAGTCCAGAGGGCTTAGCCAGGGCCAGCAACCAGGGATCCACATACAGCAGCTGGGGCTCCAAGTCCCTATCCGCTGCCGGGATACCAGCGAACGGGTGCTCAGCCACCCATCTCGGCCATGCCGCGCCGCTCCTGCAGCTGCTCCAGACCCACGACCAGCACCACACCGATCGCCGCCAGCAGCAGGGCAAGCAGCAGGCTGGCCAGGCTTGGCGGCGCGGCCAGGGCGTCGCGCAGCACGATCAGCTTGCCCTTGGCATTGGTGGTGCTCTCCAGCACGGTGCGGAACGGCCAGATCTTCCACAGCGAGCCGGCCATCACCCCCACCAGCAGGGCCACGGTCTGGCCGTGCCAGCGGGCCAGCAGCCAGCGCAGCAGCCGCACGAAGGCCGCCAGACCGATGGCACAGCCGAGGGCGAACGGCACCAAAGTGGCGAGATCCAGCCCCTTCACGGCCTCCATCACGTGCTGGTACTGCCCCAGCACCAGCAGCAGAAAGGAGCCGGAGATCCCGGGCAGGATCATCGCCATGATCGCCACCGCCCCGCTCCAGAACAGGGTGAAGGGGTCGTGGGGCATTGTCACCGGCACCCGGGTCACGAACACCAGGGCTGCGGCGGCACCCACCGCCATCGCCACCAGGCCACTGGCGCCCCAATGGGCATGGCGGGCGATCAGCACGATCGAGCCCACGATCAGCCCGAAGAAAAAGGCGAACAGCCACACCGGGTGCTGGTCGTACAGCCAGGTGATCGGCCGCACCAGCAGCAGCACCGAGCTGGCGATTCCGGCCAGCAGCGGCACCAGGAACCCAAGGTGCACCCGCGCCGCCGCCGCCGCCCATCGCCGCTGGCCCAGCAGCCCCAGCAGCCCCAGATCGAAGCCCGCCACCGCCTCCAGCAGCCGGCCGTAGATGCCCATGATGAAGGCCATCGAGCCGCCACTCACCCCCGGCACCACATCGGCGGCGCCCATGGCCAGCCCGCAGCCGAGCACATAGGGCCAGCCCATGGCGGGGGAGCGGACAGGGGCGTCAGCCATGACAGGAGCAATCTGGGGAGTGAGCATTCTGCCGAAGCGACTCCGTTCACGATGGATCCGATACTGGACCATGGTGATGCGAGCTGTTAGAACTACCAGGAGGAACCCCAAGGGTCAGGGCAACCGCCCAAGTCCACAGCTCTGGAGCCGTGGTTCTCCCCTTTGGGCTCAAGCAGGGCTCAAGTGCTTTCCATAGCGACCTGAGCCCTGTTGATTACAGCCTCCTGTCATTTCTACATCCCGGCCAAGCCCGTCCTCCATGAACGCCTCGAACGATTTGGCCTCCACGGAAGATTCCAACTTGACCCTGCGTCTATCAGGAGATATTGAGGCTTCTGCAGGTTTCTCCTCATTAGAGAAGTCTCGCCAGGTACTGGTTTTTCAAACGATTCAAGAAGCGATCAGCGCCGTACCTCCTCGCCTTGAAGCCACGTTTCCGAGAGTCGTTGCCGCCTATACCTCTCTGACAAAGGTTGTTGAAGCCGCTGCGCTAGGCCAACTCCGTGAAGACGATTTGTCGAGGCTGGAATCTGACGTAGACGCAGCAGGTGGCGTGATCGCACCTGGGCTTTGGTCTCAAGGAGACAACTCAATTGCTGTTTTCCGAGCAGCCACTTTTGGAGCCCTGCGCAATAATTTTCAACCTCCTGTTGTTGATGCAGCGCTAGCCGCGCTGAACGCAAGATTGCATACCCTTAAACTCAATGACTTAGGTCGCGTCTTTCAAGTTATAGCAGCATTCTTCTCACCCCTAACTCCCTCTACCAGCAATACGGTCAAACTCCAAGCCTTCAACGATCTTGACGTAGACCGCCAAGTTTTGGTATTTCGCACAATTCAAGACGCTTCCTTAGCAAACCCTCCGCGTGCAGAAG
>JBIKUY010000187.1:0-4730 GCA_044347355.1 Prochlorococcaceae cyanobacterium
GTCGAAGCCCAGGATCGTGGGCAGGGCCCGCCGCAGGTAGGCCTGCAGCTCCAGAAAGTGCTCGCGGCTGCAGATCAGGGTTCCCTTGTAGGGGCCCCGCGCCTCAGGATCCACACCACCCTGTTGTTCGGCCAGCAGCCGCACAGGGCCACGATCGGCGGCCAGGGGATGTTTGAACTCCACGCCATAGAGAGCATGCGGCCGAAGCTGGGGTAGCAGCGCCTCGATGGCCGTGAAATCCACCTCCGGAAGGAACACATGCTCCCGGCCGGTTGCCAGCGCCCAGGCCAGCGAAAACTTCAGCGGTATGGAATAAGTAAACGTGCCTACCATCGCCACCTGTTGCGGTGGCTGCACACTGAGGATGCCCAGGTATTCCGACAACATCGCCCGGTTCAGGGCAGGCTCCACCCCGGGGATCACGGCCTCCGGCGGCAGCGGCAGGGTGTTGAGGTTGATCCAGGCAAAGCTGGCCTCGAACGACTCAGGCCTGCGGCCCTTCAGGGCCCGCAACAGCTGGGCTTCATCGTGATAAAAAACATAGATCTGCAAGTTCGTCCCGTCCGGGCCCTGGCCGGCGTCGATCCCCGGCCTGGGAGCATTCACTGCGTGTACCCCAGACGATCGAGCAACTCGGCATAGCTGGCTGAACTCTGCACTTCAACCTGCACCGGCTCGGGAATCGGGCGCCGTGGCCGCGGGGCGATCACACGGTTGGAGCGACGGCCGCTGTCGCCACTGAGCCTGAAGCAGCCGAAATCCTCCAGGAAGCTGGGCGCGTACTCCACGCGCAGCAAAGAGCACAGCTCCTCCATGAAGGGCTGGGGATGCAGACAGAAATCCTCATAGCGCCGCCATGGCAGATCCCGGTAGCGGTGCAGAAACGCCAGGTATCGCTGGCTGTACTCCTCCAGAGTGCTGGGGGTGAACTGGCTTTGCCAGTCCTTGTCGATCAAACCCAGGTAACTGTCGAGGGGATGACGCACCGTCACAACCGACACCAGCCCATAGCGCTCGGCGAGAAAGTCACAGATCGGCGTGAGCGCCTGGGGTGCCTCCCCCTTGCAGAAGTCGGAGTGGCTGTGATCACGAATCACCAGATCCATGCCGTCGTTCTGGCAGATCTTCACCACTTGGGCCATCTGCCCGAAGAAGTCCTCCCGGATCTCTGCCAAGGTGAGCGGGCGGTGGCTGCGCTCCAGCAGCAACAGCGGATTGGTGGGTGCAAACCGGCCGCCGTAGCGATTGAGCGGATTCAACTCACTCAACAACGCAACCCTTGGCATCGCGGCCAGGCATTTGCTGATCACCGTGCCTCCAGTGCAGCTCAGATGATGCAGGGTGCGAATCAACGGCAGACCGGAATCTGATAACGCCCTATCCATTCCCGGATTCAACTAGCTGGGTTTTAACTGGGAGATCTGTCATACAGCCCGTAGCCACCCGGATGTTAGGCCTCAACCGGGGCCAGCAGGGGGCTTGGACCCTCCGCCCCAGGCTGGACCAGGGGTGTCACAACCGCGCAAGGGCGCAGCAAGGAGGTGTCGCTGGCAGTGGTGGAACCCAGAAACTGCGGCTGAGAGGGGCAGCCAGCATCGGCGTACATCCGCTCAAACAACAGGTTCGGGGTCCCCGTGGGAGAAGGGCGTTGCGGAATCGTTCAATGGACGGTTCCGAGATGCGTTCATCAACACTGAGATGGTTATCACGGCTGCGCAAGCTCAGATCCTGGCCAACAGATTCGTGGTGAAGGGGTGAATCTGGAGATAGCGATAGCCCAGGAGGTTTTCGGCGGAGACGCAGGCACAGCGCCCATGGTTGAGCAATCAACGCCATGGCGAAGGATGGCACTTCATGATTCGAGCAGCGGAAAGCCCAACGTCTCCCGCTCAGCCAGCCAGGCCTCGGCCACCTGGCGCGCCAGGGTGCGGATGCGGCCGATGGTGGCGGTGCGCTCGGTGACGGAGATCACGCCGCGGGCCTCCAGCAGGTTGAAGGTGTGGCTGCACTTGAGCACGAAGTCGAGCGCCGGGGCCGGCAGCTTGCGCGCCACCAGATCGGCAGCCTCGGCCTCATAGAGGGCGAACAGCTGCTGCAGCCGCTCGGGATTCGAGGCCTCGAAGTTGTAGGTGCACTGCCCCTTCTCGAAGGGCAGCCAGATCTCGCCGTAGCTGCGCTCGCCGTTCCAGCTGAGATCCCAGATGCTCTCCACGTCCTGGAGGTACATCGCCAGCCGCTCGAGGCCATAGGTGATCTCGATCGACACCGGCCGGCAGTCGAGGCCACCGCACTGCTGGAAGTAGGTGAACTGGGTCACCTCCATGCCGTCGAGCCACACCTCCCAGCCCACGCCCCAGGCTCCGAGGGTGGGCGACTCCCAGTTGTCCTCCACGAAGCGGATGTCGTGGTCTTTGGCGCGGATGCCCAGGGCCTCCAGGGAGGCCAGGTAGGTCTCCTGGATGCCGTCGGGCGACGGCTTGATCAGCACCTGGTATTGGAAGTAGTGCTGGGCCCGGTTGGGGTTGTCGCCGTAGCGGCCATCGGTGGGGCGGCGACAGGGCTCGGGGTAAGCCACGGCCCAGGGCTCCGGGCCGATCGCCCGCAGCACCGTGTGGGGGCTCATGGTGCCGGCGCCTTTCTCGGTGTCGTAGGGCTGCAGCAACAGACAGCCCTGATCCGCCCAGAAGCGGTTCAGGGTGCTGATGATGTCCTGGAAGTGCATGGTGGCGGGGGCCGGCGCAGTCATTGTTCCAGTGCACCGTTCCAGTGCGCCGTTCCAGGGCACCGTTCCAGGGCGCCTCTCCAGGGCGCCTCTCCAGGGCGCCTCTCCAGGGCACCGGTTGGGGTTAGGTGGTGCAGCTCTGGTGGTGCAGCTCAGGTGGTGGGGATGCGCAGCTTCTGGCCCGGGAAGATCAGGTCGGGATCCTCGATCACCTCGCGGTTGGCCGCGAAGATCTCGGTGTAGCGGGCGCCGCTGCCGTAGGCCCGTTCAGCGATGCCCCAGAGGGTGTCGCCTTCCTCCACCAGGATGAAGGTGGATTCGGTGCCATCCGGCTTCTGCAGGGCAGCGGCCTCCACCTGGCCCACCCCTTCCACGTTGCCGGCGATCAGCACGGCCTTCTCGAAGGCGGCCTGGTCGGCGGCGTTGCCAGCGATGGTCACGGTGTCGCCGGCCATGGCCACCTGCAGGTCTTGGACGCCAGGATTGTTTTTCTCCACATGCTGCTTGATCTTCTCTGCAGCCTTGGCCGAATCCTCGCCGCGGTTGAACACTTTCTTGCCGATGTTGCCGGCGAACTTAAACAGAGGAACGCCCATGAACAGTGGGGAGAGGCTGGTGGGAGGCTAGGCAGAAGCGGCGGATCGGGCCACCGGCCCCGGCCCTCCCCCCTGATCAAGGCACACCACCCGGTCGCGGCCCTCGTGCTTGGCCCGGTAGAGGGCCTGATCGGCCCGCAGCAGCAGCTCCTGATCCGTTTCACCCAGCTGATAGGTGGTCACGCCACAGCTGATGGTGGGCGCGAGCAGGGGGTTGCTGGCCCCATCCGGCCCGGAGCCTGCCGACAGCGGCAGAGGCTCCAGCCGCAGAGCCTGCCGCAAGGCTTCACCCCACTCCACCGCCCGCGCCGCGCTGCAGCCGGGCATCAGGATCAGAAACTCCTCGCCACCCCAACGAAACACCTGTTCGCCACTGCGGCTGGCGCGTGCCAAGTGGGAGGCCACATGTTGGATCACCTGGTCGCCAACGGCGTGGCCGTGGGTGTCATTGATGGCCTTGAAAAAATCGATGTCGAGCAACAGCAACGCCAGCGGCCGCTTCCGCCGGATCGCCACCTGCACCAGATCGGCGAATAGGGGGTCGAAGGCGGTGCGGTTGAGCAGGCCGGTGAGCTTGTCGGTGTTGGCCTGCAGCTGGAGACGCCGCTGGTAGCTGCCCACCGTGGCATTGGCCAGCAGCAGCACCACCCCCGACACCAGCAGGGCGATCAGCAGGTTCCGCCACAGGATCGGCAGCAGGGCGTCCTGGTGGGGATCGCTCTGCTGCAGCACCACCATCACCCAGCCCAGTTCAGGGATCTGGCGGGTGTTCACGAACAGCTGTCCCTGGCCATGGCGGAACCGCAGGGAGACCTGGGCATCCCGCACCAGTCGGGCAGCGTGGGGGGCCAGGCCAGGCACCTCCTGCAGGCGGGCGGGGGGCTCGAGTGAGCCGGAGCGCGCCGGGGCCAACAGCACCTGGCCATCCCTCGCCACCAGCAGCACCTGGGCGCCATGGCGCTGCTGGTGGACTGTGAGCTCGCGCTCCAGCTCACGCACATCGATCCCCAGGCCGATGGCGCCGATGAAGCGGCCCTGGCGATCCTGCACGCGGAAGTTGGAGAAGGCCGTGACCCGATGGGGATTGGCTGTATCCCGGTCGATGTTCACCTCAAAGGGGGTGGCCGTGTCGCGCAGCCGGTAGTACCAGCGGTCGCCGGGATCCTTGGGTGAGACGGTCTTGAGCACACCGTCGGGGTGGTAATAGCGCCCGCTGCGATCGGACACAAAAAAGGCGGTGGTGGCGCGGAACTGGTTGCGCAGCTCGCGCAGGTAGGCCACCATCTCGGCCGGCTCCCGCTCCCCATCGGCCAGCCAGCGCAGCAGAAAGGTGTTGCGGGCCATCGACGACGACACCAGCACCGGCTGGGTGAGGCTGCGCTCTACATCGGCCTTGATCGCCTTGGCGGTGA
>JBIKUY010000188.1:0-4723 GCA_044347355.1 Prochlorococcaceae cyanobacterium
GCGGCTGCCCAGGGGGTTGGCCGGCCCCGGAGGCACCGTTTCGCCGGTGGCCGGATGCTCCCAGCTGGGGTCGGCCACCCGCTCGATCACGGCAAAGCGGCCCACCGGCGTCTCCCAGCCGGGTCGGCCCACCGCCACCGGGAAGCGGCGCAGCTGCCGGCCGTTCTCCAGCACCGTCAGGTGGCGGTTGCGGCGATCGAGCACCAGTTCCCGCTGGAGGGCCGCCACCGGCTCAGGGGCGGTTTGGTCGGAGAGGAATGGGGCACGGACGCCGAGCACCTCGCCCAGGGCAGCGGCCTGACGATGGGGAGCTGAATCCTCAGTTGTGGTGCGTGCTGCTGTGGTGAGTGCAGCTGTGGTGGGTGCGGCAAAGCCTGGAGCAGGGGACGCCAGGGCAGCCGCCAGTCCAGCAACCAGCCCACCCAACAGCACCGGAAGCCTCCAGGAGGGAACCATCCGCCGGAACGGCCAAGCATCAGATCTGCTGTTCAAGGTAGCCAGGGCTCGGCGGAGAAGTCGGGGGGACGCTTCTCCAGAAAGGCATTGCGGCCCTCCTGGCCCTCGGCCGTCCGGTAAAAGAGGTGGGTGGCCTGGCCCGCCAGCTCCTGGATGCCGGCCAGTCCGTCGGTCTCGGCATTGAACGCGGCCTTCAGGCAGCGGATCGCCGTGGGGCTGTGCTGCAGCACCTCCCGCGCCCAGCGCACCCCTTCCTCCTGCAGCTGCTCCAAGGGCACCACCGCGTTCACCAGCCCCATCGCCAGGGCCTCCTCGGCGCCGTACTGGCGGCAGAGGAACCAGATCTCCCGGGCCTTGCGCTGGCCCACCACCCGGGCCAGGTAGCCCGCCCCAAAGCCGCCATCGAAGCTGCCCACCCGTGGTCCGGTCTGGCCGAAACGGGCGTTGTCGGCGGCGATCGAGAGGTCGCAGAGCAGGTGAAGCACCTGGCCGCCGCCGATGGCATACCCCGCCACCAGGGCGATCACCACCTTGGGCAGGCTGCGGATCAGCCGCTGCAGGTCGAGCACGTTGAGGCGGGGCAGCCCGTCCTCGTCCACGTAGCCGCCGTCGCCGCGCACGCTCTGATCACCTCCGGCGCAGAAGGCCCAGCCGCCGTCAGCCGCTGGCCCGGCACCGGTGAACAACACCACACCGATGCGGGGGTTGTCGCGCACCCGGGCGAAGGCGTCGCAGAGCTCGCTCACCGTGCGGGGCCGGAAGGCGTTGCGCTTGTGGGGCCGGTTGATCGTGATCCGGGCAATGCCCCCATCGCTGAGCTCAAAGCGGATGTCCTCATAGGAGCCGGCGGGCTGCCAGACAACGCTCATGGCGGATCAACCAGGGAGCTGGCCATTCTGCGCAGCGCCTGGCGCCAAGCGGCATCAGCGCGGCGGTCGGTACGCAGCACCAGCAGGGCCATGGGCTGCTCCAGCCCCCAGGCCAGGGCGGCCTGCAGCTGCTGCCGGTCCACCACCTCCCGGCTCGGAATGCCGTGGGCCGCCGCCAGGGCGGCCTGATCCACAGCCTGGGGCATGGCGAACAGGCGCTCGAAGTCGAGCGGGGCCGGATCCCGGGGTCGGGCCGTTGTCTTAGGGGAGGGATGGTCGCTGCGTATGGGCAGCTGCTCAAAGATGCCGCCGCCGCCGTTGTCGATCAGCACCACCAGCAGGCGGCCTTTGCGCTGCCGGTGCCACAACCAGCCGTTGCTGTCATGCAGCAGGGCCAGATCACCGCTGAGCAGCACAGCGCGGCCGGTCGCCTCGGCCACCCCGCAGGCGATCGAAAGGGTGCCATCAATCCCTGATGCGCCGCGGCAGCCCAGCAGCGGCCGAGCCGGCCCGTCATTGCCACTGAAGCTCTCCCAGTCGCGCACCGGCGAGCTGTTGGCCAGCACCACGGGCAGCCCCTCAGGCAAGCTGTGAGCCAGCCAGCGGGCGATGGCCGGCTCCCCCCAAGCCGCCGGCAGCTGCTGATCGAGCAGGACCTGCAGCCGCTGCTCCAAAGCTCGCCAAGAGGCAGCCTGCTGGCGGCACTCCGGGGCTGGGCCACCCTCCAGGCTGGCCGGCGGCAGCTGGGCAAGCCAGCGCTCCAGACCCGCAGAACACTGCCCGCCGCAGCGGCCCAGGGGGTCGAGCGGGCGCGGATCTCCTTCACTCACCAGCACCTGCGGGCCGCCGCAGGCCTCAAGCAGGGCCTGCAACCGGCGGCTGGCTGGCAGGGGCCCCAGGCGCAGGACCTGCAGAACGGGAAGGCCGGCGGCCAGAGAAGGCGGCAGATCAGCGCCCACCAGGTCGTAGCCAGTGACCAGCTCCAGCCCGGCACAGCCCCGCAGCCCGCTCAAGCCATCGGCCAGCACGGGCCAGCCCGTGCGCCGCTGCCAGTGCCGCACGGCCTCAACAAAGCCAGGCCAGGCCTGGCGATGCCCCCGCCAGGGCCCGGCCACCACCAACCCGGGGCGATCGGGATCCAGCCCGGGCAGCCCAGGCTCTCCAGGACCGCTGCTCCCTGCAAGCGGCGGCCCGGCAACGGGCGGCACGGCAGCGGCCAGGGCCTCCGCCCGCTGCTGCACCGCGGCGGCATCGGCATGCAGCGGTTCCTCGAAGGGCAGGTTGAGATGCACCGGCCCCGCCGGTTCTCCTGCAGCACCGCGGCAGTGGGCCAGGGCCGTCGCGGCCAGGGCCTCCAGATCAGCCGCAGCCATCGCCGCCAGGCCGCTGGAATTCCCCAGCCCCAACCAGCGCACGCAAGGGGCCAGGAAGCGCTCCTGATTCACCGTCTGGTTGGCGCCACAGCCCTTGAGCCGCGCCGGACGGTCGGCCGTGAGCAGCAGCAAGGGCACGCTGCCGTAATCGGCCTCTACCGCCGCGGGCAGCAGGTTGGCCACCGCCGAGCCAGAGGTGGTGATTACAGCCGCCGGCTCACCACTGGCCAGGCCCAGACCAAGGGCGAAGAAGGCTGCCGAGCGCTCGTCGATGGCGGTATGCAGGTAACCCCGGCCTGCCGCCACCAGCAGACCCACGGCACTGGCCAGGGGGCCTGAGCGGCTGCCAGGACACACCACCCAGTGCTCCACGCCCAGGGCCCCCAGCAACTGGAGGGCCGCATCCAGGTTGCGACCGGCCAGGGCGGGGTCGCCCGGGGGCGGAGTGGATGGGGGCGGGGTGGATGGATCAGGCGGCAAGCAGGAACGCTGCAGGATGGGGGCACCATCCTGCTTTGCCCTTGTCCGCCACACCCAACAACCCCAAGGTCCTGTTGCAGCAGCTGCGCACCCTGCTGCTGTGGGTGGCCCTGGCCCTGGTGCTGCGCTGGGCCGTGATCGAGCCCCGTTGGATTCCCTCCGGCTCGATGCTGCCCACCCTTCAATTGGACGACCGGGTGCTGGTGGAAAAGTTGCGGGTGCGGCTGCACCGGCCCCTACCCGCCGGCACGGTGGTGGTGTTCCACCCGCCGCCGCAGCTGCAGGCGGCCGGATACGGCGCCGAGACGGCCCTGATCAAGCGGCTGGTGGGGCTGCCCGGCGACCGCATCGCCGTGCACGAAGGCCAGCTCTGGCGCAACGGCCAGCCGGTGCAACCCGACTGGGGCGCCGAGCCGATGGCCTATGAGCTACCCGAACGCACGGTTCCCCCGGGGGAGCTGCTGGTGCTGGGGGACAATCGCAACGCCAGCCTCGACTCCCACCTCTGGGGCACCCTGCCCGAGGGGGAGTTGATCGGCACGGCAGTGCTGCGCTACTGGCCCCTGAACCGGTTCGGGCCGATTCGGTTCTCCCCAACCGAAGGGTCAAGCGGAGCTGCAGGGTAACTCGACTAGGCTGCACAAGTGACGCAGAGCACACCGAGGAATGTTCAACCCGGAGTTCCTGACGAGCGACAACGATTCGATCAGTGGCAACGCCCTGATCCAGTACCTCCAGGAGCAGTCCCCGGACGTGCTGCAACGGGTTGCCCGCTCGGCCAGTGGTGAGATTCAGGACATCATTCGCCACAACGTGCAGGGGCTGCTGGGGATGCTGCCCGGCGAGCACTTTGAGGTGAAGGTGCAGACCAACCGCGAAAACCTGGCCAGCCTTCTCGCTTCGGCCATGATGACCGGTTACTTCCTGCGCCAGATGGAGCAGCGCATGGAGCTGGAAGCCAGCCTGATCGCCAACGGCGGTAGCGACGACTACGACGCCGATCCCGGCCCCCTGCGTCTCTGAGCGGTGGGGGTCAGCCCTGGGGGTTGCGGGGAACCAGGCCTAGCCGCAGCAGGGTGTTGTCTAGACGGGCCAGGGCAGCCCAATTCGCGTCCTCCGGAGCCCAGGGCCGGCTGAGAAGCTCCTGCGTCAGGTGCACCAGCCGGGCACCGTCACAGGCGACCGGAGCCTCGTAGTGCGCGGGAATCAACCAGCGCAGCTCAGGAAGTTCAGCTAGCTGTTCGATCCAGTCCACCAAGGCGCCACGGCAGCGGGGAAACACCAGCCGCTCTAACACCGGCGCCACCTGAAGACTCGGCTGATCGCCGGGCACCAGCTCACGGAACGCCTCCTGCCATTGGGGTTGCCAGCGGAAGGGGTACAGGCCGAAGTAGGCCCGCCGCTGGCGCAGGCCTGGAGCCATCATCTGGGCCAGCACCTCTCCCCAGCCCGGCACCTCCAGGGGTGCCGGCCGTATGTAGGAGGCAAACAGCACCAGCCGCTGCCAGCCGCGGCGGCGCTGCTCCGGCGTGTCCTCCAGCGGCT
>JBIKUY010000189.1:0-4715 GCA_044347355.1 Prochlorococcaceae cyanobacterium
TCCAGGGGTACCGCCTGCGCGAGGCTGAAGCCCAGGGCCTCGGTGCGCCGCAGCAGGGCCAGGCTGCCGCCGCAGCCCAGGGCAGCGCCCAGGTCGCGGGCGAGGGAGCGGATATAGGTACCCGCCGAGCAGCGCACAGCCAGCTCCAACTGCCCCGTGACTGGGTTCCAGTTCAACAGCTCCAGGCGGTGGATTGTGATCGCCCGGGCCGCCAGGTTCAGGCTCTCGCCACGCCGCACCCGTGCGTACGCCCGCACCCCATCCACGTGCACCGCAGACACCTGCGGCGGCACCTGGTCGATCACGCCGCGGAACCTGGCCAGGGCCGCATCCAGGTCGTGGTGGCTGAGGGGCGGCACCGGTCTCTGCTCCAGCACCTCGCCCTCCAGGTCGTCGCTGTTGGTGCTCACGCCCAGCTGTACCACTCCTCGGTAGGCCTTCTCGCCAGGCAAGTAGGGCAGCAGCCTGGTGGCGGCCCCCAGGGCGATCGGCAGCACACCAGTCACGGCGGGATCGAGGGTGCCGCCATGGCCGACCCGCTTCAGCCCGTAGGCACGCCGCACCCGGCCCACGCAGGCATGAGAGCTGAGCCCAGCCGGTTTGTCCAGCACCAGAAACCCACAGGGCTGTTCAGCCATCACCCTCCCCGACTGCTGCCATCGTGCGGCATCGCTGCCAGGCTGGCAGCGTCTCACCTCGGTTGGCGATGACCCTCAAGCAGCGCCGCGACCTGGCCTTTCTCGTGCTGGCAGGCCTGTTCCTGGGAACGATGGGCATGCTCAATATCCTCGGGCTCACACGCTTTCTGCAGCTAGGCACGATTGGCTCCTGGCCGATCGTGGTGGCCGTGGGGGCCCTGCCCTATCCGGTGACCTTTCTCTGCACCGACCTGATCAGCGAACTTTGGGGTGAGCAGAAGGCCTCCCAGCTGGTGTGGGTGGGCCTGCTGCTCAATGGCTGGATCGTGCTGATCCTTTGGCTGGGCGGGGTGTTGCCGGGGCTAGCCGGTGCCCCGGAGGCCACGTTCTTTGACCTGCGACGCCTGGCCTTCGGGGCGGTGGGGGCTTCGATGGTGGCTTACCTGGCCGCCCAATTCACCGATGTGCGCCTGTTCCACTTTTGGAAGCGCTTGAGTGGCGGCAAGGCCCTCTGGTTGCGCAACAACGGCTCCACCCTTGTGAGCCAGCTGGTGGACACCACCGCTGTGGTGCTGATCAGCCACTACGCCAACCACGTGCTGCCGGTGCGTAGCGGTGAACCTGTGCTGCCCCAGCTGGCCAGTTTCATCGCCAGTGGTTATTTGTTCAAGGCGGTGGCTGCCCTGGCCGACACCCTGCCCTTCTATTTCCTGGTGGGCTGGCTGCGGCGCTGGCTGGCGGTGCCCGGGATGGGGGCGGAACTGGCCGACTGAGGAGCCAGCGGGCCTCCCTTTAGGTTGGCGCACAAGAGCCGCAGGGTGCAGCAGGCAATGGCCACGGTGTTTGATCAGGTGCTGGGTGTCGAGCGTTTTCTTGCCGATGGCTTCAACCTGCGGGCCCAGCTCGCCCGCTATCTCGCCTTGGAACCCGCCGTGCTGGAGCAGCGCCTGCCCGCCAGCACCGCTGCGCTGGCGGCCCTGCATCCCGGCAGCTTTGACCCTGAGGCGACCACCAGCTTCTATGAGGACACGGTGGGGACCGGCCACTTGCTGGAACTGGCCGCCTGGCACCTAGGCAGCGCTGATTACATTGCCGATACCCTGAGGTTGCAGCAGCGCTTTGCCCGAGGCCACGTGCTCGATTTCGGCGGAGGCATTGGCAGCCATGCCCTGGCTGCCGCTGCCCTACCCGAGGTGGATCACGTGTGGTTTGTGGATCTCAATCCGCACAATCGTGATTTCGTGCGGGCCCGCGCCGCCGCGCTGGGCCTCGACGCCAAGCTGCAGTGCTTCCGCGATCTGGACGATCCGGCCCTCCCCCAGCACTTCGACACGGTGGTTTGCCTCGACGTGCTGGAGCATCTGCCCGATCCTTCCGGACAGCTGGAGCGCTTCGCGGCTCGAATGACCGCCGAGTCGATCGCTTTGCTGAACTGGTACTTCTTCCAGGGATTCCAGGGGGAATATCCGTTTCACCTCGACGATCCCGTTCTGGTGGAGGCTTTTTTCCGCACGCTCCAGTTGCGCTTTCTGGAGGTGTTCCATCCCTACTTGATCACCACCCGGGCTTACCGCCTTGCGGACCTTGCCGTGGGCCCCGCCTGAGTGAGGTTCGGGCCAGTAAAAAGCCGGC
Organism: Prochlorococcaceae cyanobacterium; assembly: GCA_044347355.1. Classification (GTDB taxonomy): domain Bacteria; phylum Cyanobacteriota; class Cyanobacteriia; order PCC-6307; family Cyanobiaceae; genus NIES-981. Next base: position 2,271 of record JBIKUY010000189.1, read on the forward strand.
GGTGGTCGCCGGCTCATGCCTGATCGCGCTGGATTGAGGGACTCCCGGTGAGATCAGCCGATGGCCACGTTGATGCGCTTGCGGCTGCGCAGGCCCCGCTTGATGCTGTCGAAGTTCACGACGCCATCCACTAGGGCGAACAGGGTGTCGTCGGAGCCCCGACCTACATTGGTGCCGGGCAGCACGGAGGTGCCGCGCTGGCGAATCAGGATGGAGCCGGCCGACACGGTTTCGCCGCCATAGGCTTTGACGCCCAGGCGCTTGGCGTTGGAGTCGCGGCCGTTGCGGGTGGAACCCGTGCCTTTCTTATGAGCCATGGGGTGAAGGAAGGGGTGAGGGGTGGTGTTTAAGGAGGGGTACTGGAGCGCGAGCTCAGCTCAGGGCCTTGCCGGCCACCTTGATGGACTGCACCATCACGCGGGTCAGCTCCTGGCGATGGCCGTTCTTGCGGCGTGTTTTCTTCTTGGGCCGCATTTTGTAGACGATCAGCTTGGGGCCGCGGCGGTGGGCCATCACCTTGAGCTCCACGCTGGCGCCGGCCACGTAGGGCTGCCCGAGGGTTGCAGCTTTGCCGTCGTTCACCAGGAGCACGCTCTCCAGGGTCACGGTGCTGTCCACATCGGCCGCCAGGCGGTCGACGTCGTAATAGCGATTCGGCTGCAGCCAGAACTGCTGGCCTGAGCTCTCCACGATGGCGTAGGGGCCGGGCTGATCAGCGTGGGCGGCTGCCGTGGAGCCGGCATCTGCCGGGCTTGAGGAGGTTGCTGGAGTTTGGGTCATGGCGTCGGGGCGTGGCCAGGCTGGTTGGAGGGCACGACAGAAGGGAATGGTCCGCAGGCAGATCGACGCAGGATGCTTCGATCGGGATCGCTTGCGTTGCGGGCAAGGCGGTCTCTGGGAAATCGGTCGCCGTGAAAAGGATCACAGCGAATCAGATCGTCGTTGAGTCGTGGCTCCCCAGACCCATTGGGGCCTGGCTCACGTTTTGGAAGACAAACACGAATTCTCCCCGCTTGCTCCTCCTTTCGTCAACATTGGCTCAAGCCGCGGCGGATTTCCCGTCGCCAACGGCCCTCCATGTCTGAACCGGAACCGGCGCTCACCATCGTTTCCCTGATCCATGAACCCAGCCTTGAGGCGTCTGTCACCCGCTGGCTCGACGGACAACAGCGTTTTCGGCTGCTGCGCTGTGAGGCTGGAGCCGATCCTGTGCCTGAGCTGGAGCGGCTCAAGGACAGCTGCGACGCCCTGCTGATCCAGCAGGGCCAGCTCGATCAGGAAGCGGCGCAGACCCTGCAGGAGCGGGGCCTGTTGTTGCCCGCCGTGGTGATCGGTGCGGTGAGGGGCAAGATTGAGTATCACTCCGATGAAATTCATCTTCCCCCCGACCAGCTCGAACAACTCAGCTACAGCCTTGATGCGGCCATCTCCCGGTCCCTGAGCCGAGGCCTTGCCGTTGTTCGCTCCGATGGAGAGGAGGGACAGGCTGAGCCGATGCCGGATCGCTGGCGTCTGGCCAACCGCCTACAGGCGCGGCTCGGCTTGCTCGGCGTGTTCTACAAGCGGGATCCCTCGCGTTTTCTGCGCAATTTGGATCCGCAGAGCGCCGACGTCCTGTTGGCTTCTCTGCAGCGCACATACCGCGATCTGTTGCTGAGTTACTTCAGGGATCCGGCAGCAGCGAACCAGGCTCTGGAGAGCTTTGTGAATACGGCCTTCTTCAGTGATCTGCCGATCACCAAAGCTGTTGAGATTCACATGGATCTGATTGATTCCTTTTCCACACAGCTTAGACTTGAGGGCCATAAGAGCGACTTTCTCCAGGATTACCGCCTCGCCCTTCTCGATGTGATGGCCCACCTCTGCGAAATGTATCGCCGTTCGATCCCTGTGGACGCGCCTTTGGCCTCGTCCGCCCAGGGCGGGTGACCCATGTCGTTTGCATTCCAAGTTTGGTGATTTAGGGAGTTCCCCTGACATGTCTCCTCGCAAGACCTACATCCTCAAGCTCTACGTCGCAGGCAACACGCCCAACTCGATGCGAGCGCTAAAAACATTGCGCAATATTCTGGAAACAGAGTTCCAGGGTGTTTATGCTCTCAAAGTGATTGACGTTCTTAAAAATCCCCAGTTGGCCGAAGAAGACAAAATTCTTGCCACGCCAACGCTGGCCAAGATTTTGCCGCCGCCGGTGCGTCGCATCATCGGCGACCTCAGTGATCGAGAGCGGGTGCTCATCGGGCTGGACCTGCTTTATGACGAGTTGACTGAGGATTCGTTTTTGGCAGATGACGTGCTATCAGAGACTGAGCCAGCAACCGGTGGGCAGTCGTCTTGAGGCCTTGAGCATGGATCTTGGTTTGCTGATGTACCGCATGCCTGCTAAGCCATGGATCGTTGAGTGCCTGTCTGTCTAAATTCCTTTCTATCTGTCGCCATTCTTTC
>JBIKUY010000190.1:0-4714 GCA_044347355.1 Prochlorococcaceae cyanobacterium
CAAAGGGGCGGATCAGTCTGAGGCCGCAGGCCAAGCCACCGTGGCTCCGCCAACGGTGCAGGTGGGGGTGCGCGAGCCCGAACCCGAGCCTGCCACTACCACTGCCACTGCGACAGCTACCGCTGCCACGCAAGCCCAACCCGCTGCCCCGGCTGAGACGACAACGGCACCGGCCAGCAGCAAGCCAATGCTCACCACGGCCGAAGCGATCGCCGCTGAGTTGCGGTCGGCCCAGGAATCCCGCCCCGCTCCGAGCCAGGCCACCTTCGCCCCCGACTGCCTGAACCCTGCCAACGCGATCCCCAGCCGTCGCCGCACCGCCGGCGCCAATCTGGCTGGCTTCAAGGCGATGGCCGCCGACCTGTTCAAGAGCTGAGACCTGCGCCACTCCGGCCATGGCGTCGACGCCAGGCCGCCATCCACCCCGCGGCAAGCACCGCAGCGGTTGAGGTGCGCAGGATGGTCTCCCCCAGGCTCACGGGCCGCCAGCCGGCAGCCTCAGCCTGGTGCTCCTCGTCCGGAGTCCAGCCCCCCTCTGGTCCGATCGCCATACGCAGCCACTGCAACGGCTGACGTGGCTGGAGGAACAAGTCCTCCACGCTGGCAAGCCCCTCACGGCGAGTGGTCGCCAGCAGCCGCAGCTCCGCAGCCTGGCCGGGGTGCTGATCTGCCAGACAGCTGCTGAACCAGTGGAGAGCCTCCTGCTCGTGGGCGAGCTCTGGCTGCCAGAGCCGCTCACACTGCTCCACCGCCTCGCGCACGATGGCCTGCTGGCGCTGGGGCCTGGAGCGGTCCACCGCCACGCTGCGTGCCGCCAGCAGCGGCGTGAAACGGTCAACCCCCAGCTCACAGGCCATGCGCAGCAATGCATCCCCATCCAGCCGCGGCATGGCCACGGCCAGCTCAACCGCTGGGCTTGCCGCTGGCTGACACTGCAGGGGATCGCGCAAGGGTTGCTCCAGCACGGCCACAGCTCCCAGCTGAGCCTCACGGCCACGCCCCGATCCAAGCGCTGCACCGCCGCTGGCTCCGCTCGCGGTGCTAACCAGCTCCAGGCGGGCCGTCCAAAGCCGGCCACGGCCATCGAGCAGGGCCAGCTGGTCGCCCCCGCGCAGCCGCAGCACGCGGCGCAGGTAGTGACTCTCCTCAGCCAGCAGCTCCAGGCGTCCGCCGCAGGCGGCCAGCCGTTGAGGATCCACAAGCAAGCGACGCCACTCCCGGGTCACCGCCGTCCCCCTCAGCCGCCCATCAGGGGAAAGAGAGACTCAGGCTGCTCGTCGATGGGCCAGTCGTCGTTGATGCCACCGATGCACAGCTCCTCGATCTCCAGCAGGTCGTTGTCCAGCTGGCGCAGGGCATTGATCAGCACATCGAGACCGAAGGCATCACTGGTGCCCAGGTCCACCCAGCAGCGGGCCCAGCTGCCCTGGTATTCGATCGGCCCCATGTTGTGCATCAGGGCGGGCAAGCTGCTGGCCGCCGCGTCGGCGTTGTAGGCCATCCAGCCCAGGTCGGCCCCATCGGCTTCGTGGGCCTGCAGGTTCTCGGCATTGAAGCCACCCAGTTTGCCCAGAAAAAACCAGCTGTCGAAGGTGGTCTCCAGGTATCCGCGCTCCCCCTGGCCGGGCGGATGGGGGAAGTGCATCCAGATCCAGCAATTGAAGGGATCGAGTTCGCGGAAACGCACCTCCATGGAGCAACCGGTTTGGGTGAGAGCGGAACCCTCACTATCCCCCACGCCCCGCCCAGCGGACGGGCATGCTGGAGCGATGCTCGAACTCAGCGGCGTGCGCTACCAGCCGGCCACGGCGGTCCGGCCCGTGCTCGATGGGGTGAACCTGCAGCTGGCCCAAGGCCAGCTGGGGCTGGTGGCCGGCCGCAGCGGCAGCGGCAAGACAACCCTGCTGGAGGTGATCACCGGTCTGGCCGAACCGGAGCGGGGGCGGATCAGCTGGAACGGTGAGGTGCTCAGCAGCCGCCAGCGCCGCTGGCTGTGCGGCCTGGTATTCCAGTTCCCGGAACGGCATTTTCTCGGCTTGAGCGTGGGCCAGGAACTGCGCCTCGGCCAGCGCCGGCAACCCACGGAGCGGCTGGAGCAGATTCTCGATCTGGTGGGGCTGGCGGGGTTGTCCCCACAACAGCCGCCGGAGCAGCTCAGCGGCGGCCAGCAGCGGCGCCTGGCCCTGGCGGTGCAGCTGCTGCGCGATCCGCCCGTGCTGCTGCTCGATGAACCCACCGCGGGCCTCGACTGGGCCGTGCGGGCTGATGTGGTGGACCTGCTGGCTGCCCTGGCTCGGGAGCGGGCCGTGCTGGTGGTGACCCACGAACCGGAACTGTTCCAGCCCCTGGCTCAACGCAGCTGGCAGCTGGAGAGGGGCGTGCTCACAGCCCGCGGAGAGCATCAGCGGCAGGAACGGGATTCGTACGATGCCCCCATTGCGAGCCGGCCAGCGTGAGTGACCAGCTGTTGCGTGCCACCGCCGCTGGCGGCGGTATCCGTCTGGTGGCTGTGACCACCACGGCGGCCAGTCGCCAGGCCGCCGAGCGCCACCAGCTGTCCTTCCTCACCACAGCCCTGCTGGGGCGGGCCATGACCGCCGGCCTGCTGCTGGCCAGCTCGATGAAAGTGGCCCACGGACGGGTGAATCTGCGCATCTCCTCCGATGGCCCCCTGCGCGGCCTGATGGTGGACGCGGGCCGCAACGGCACCGTGCGGGGCTATGTGGGCGAACCCTCCCTGGAGCTTGACCTCCTCGAAGACAGACAAGGGGCTCCCCAGTTCGACTTCCGCCAGGCCACCGGCACCGGGTACCTGCACGTGGTGCGCGATTTGGGTGAGGGCGAACCCTTCAGTTCCACGGTGGAGCTTGTGAGCGGCGGCATCGGCGACGACGTGGCCTCCTACCTGCTGCATTCCGAACAGACCCCCTCCGCGGTGTTCGTGGGCGAGCAGATCAGCAGTCAGGGGGTGACCTGCAGTGGCGGGGTGCTGGTGCAGGTGCTCCCCAAGGCGGCCCGGGAGCCGGCGTTGGTGGCGCTGCTGGAGGAGCGCTGCCGCGAGGTGAGCGGCTTCAGCCAACGCCTGGCGGCCTGCGAAGGGCACCTGGAAACACTGCTGGAGGACATCTTCCCCGACCTCGACCCCCAGCCCCTGGGAGGTGAAGATCCTTACCAAGCCGTGCGCTTCAGCTGTCCCTGCAGCCGCGAACGCAGCCTTGGGGCCCTAAAGCTCCTGGGCCGGGACGAGCTGCATTCGATCCTGGTGGAGGACGGGCAGGCTGAATTGACCTGCCATTTCTGCAGTGCCGTGTACCAAGTGGGTGGTGGCGAGCTGAAGGAGCTGATCGCGGAGCTGAGCCCGGCCGGTTGAGGCTCAGGCAACCAGCAGAGAACCCAGCAACAGCAGCAGCAAGGCTGGGATGCTCTGAACCTGGAGGCGATCGAGAGGCAGCCCGAGGGGCAGATCAACCTGGGCAATGGCCACCAACAACCCGCCCAGCGTTAAGCCCAGGGTGAGCAGGCCGAATCCCCAGCCCACCGCGGCCAAAAAGCGGCGACGGCGGCGCTGCAGACACACCACGCAAAGGGCTGTAGCCAGGGCCAGCAGCAACTCGGCTGGCGGTGTGGGCAGCAGAAGCAACAGGGTGAGCAGCAGGCCGGAACCAGCCAGGGCAATCCAGCGGTCCTGGCCCTCGATCAGGCTGAAGGAAGGGGCACTGAAACTGGGTGCCGAAACCCGGGGCAGGGTGACCTTTGGCACCGCCGGCAGGGGCAGGCGCGGCGGCGGCGTGGCCTGCTGCTGCTCCTTCACGGATGCGCTGCGGGCCGCAGTGCTCACCTTGCCCTGCTGGCGCTCCTTCAGCCGATCCATCAACACGGCGTCGTAGGCAGCCTCGACCCGGGAGCGGGCCAGTGGATCCTCACCCGCCTCGAGCAGACGGGCATTGCGGGCCTGCTGAACGGCATCGAAGCTGGCATCCGGTGTGATGCCGAGACGCTCGTAGGGCGTGACGGCCGGGTTGGCGTTCGGGTCTGGGGAATCGGACATCACCGGTGGCGGCTGAGTGGAACGCCTGTGCAGAGCGTATCGAGGCGAGGCCTAAAAAAGGGGTTCGCTACAGCGGAAACCACCCTCCTGCTGGAGGCGTTGGCGGCGGCGTTCCGCCTCCGCGGGATCGAGACGGCGGCGATGCTTGAGCAGAGGCATCTGGGGGGGCAGATGGCTGCCCTCGCGCATCTCCACGGTGTGGGCAGCAGCATCGAGGGCTGGTTGCACCTGAAAACTGACGTAATCGCAGCCCCCGTCTGGACGGGGACGCACCAGCCATACGGGCTCGGGCATCGCCGTGATGGTTCTTTACATTCCAGTCTGTCGCGCCGGCGGGGCAACTGTGGCCCCGCTTACAGGCTAATCGGCTCCACCCCACTCACCACTGGCGCCACGGCGCTGAGCTCGAGTTCGGGGTGGTCGTCACGCAGCTGGCCCAGATTCCAGTCGTTTTTGAACAGCAGCACCGGCCGGTTCCAGGCGTCGCGCACGGTTTTGCAATTGAAGATCCGCCCCACCTTCTCCAGCTCGCTCCAGCCGCCCACCACCCAGCGGGCCACGGAAAAGCCGAGGGGTTCGAGCCGCGTCTGCACGCCATATTCGTGTTCGAGGCGGTACTGCACCACCTCCAGCTGCAGCTGGCCCACCGCCGCCAGGATCGGGTCG
>JBIKUY010000005.1:0-17015 GCA_044347355.1 Prochlorococcaceae cyanobacterium
GAAACTCACATTGCTCACGCCGAGCACCACATGCACACCGGGCAGGCGCTCCCGGATCATGCGGATCGCCTCCACCGTGGCAGCGCCGTTCTTGCGGTCGTCCTCGATGCCGGTGGAGATCGGCAGGGCCAGGGGGTCGTAGAAGAGTTCGCGGGCAGGGATGCCGAATTCCAGGGCGTCGCGGTAGGCGCGCTGGGCAATGGCGAATTTGTTGTCGGCGGTGCGGGCCATGCCCTCCTCATCGATGGTGCCGATCACCACGCCGGCGCCATAATTCAGGGCCAGTTCCAGCACCTTGAAGAAGCGCTCCGGGCCGTCTTCGTAGTTGGTGGAGTTGAGCAGACACTTGCCACCGGCCACCTTGAGGCCTGCCTCCATCTTCTGCCACTCGGTGGAGTCGAGCATCAGCGGCAGGTTCACGTTGGTCACCAGCCGGCTCACCAGCTCGTGCATGTCGCGCTCCCCATCCCGGCCCACGTAGTCGACGTTGACGTCGAGCACATGGGCGTTCTCCTTGACCTGGCCCCGAGCCACGGCCACCAGGCCATCCCAGTCTTCTTCCGCCAGCAGTTCGCGCACCTTCTTGCTGCCGCTGGCGTTCAGTCGCTCGCCGATGATCAGGAAGGAGTTGTCCTGCAGGTAGGGCGTGGTGCCGTAGATCGAGGCGGCCGCCGGCTCCATGTTCAGACTCGGGCGCGGATCCTCCGGTTCGCTGGCTTCGGGCGCCTTCGCGTTCGCCAGCCGTGCCATACCGCGAACAGGCCGAGAAGCCGGCTTCATCTCCGCTGCCAGCTCCGCCAGGGCGCCGATGTGGGCTGGGGTGGTGCCGCAGCAGCCGCCGATCACCTGCACGCCAAGGTCTTCGACGAAGTGCAGCAGCTGCATCTTCATCTCAATTGGTGTGAGGCGGTAGTGGGCCACACCACCAATGTTCTCGGGCAGGCCCGCATTGGGAATGCAACTCACCACAAAGGGGCTGTGGGCGCTGAGATAGCGGATGTGCTCCTTCATCTGCTCCGGCCCGGTGGCGCAGTTGAGGCCCAGCACATCGATCGGGAACGGCTCCAGGATCGCCAGGGCAGCGGCGATGTCGGAGCCCACCAGCATCGTGCCGGTGGTTTCCATGGTGATGCTCACCATCAGCGGCCGGCGCTGCCCGGTCTTGCTGAAGGCCGCCTCTATCCCCTGCAGCGCTGCCTTGATCTGCAGCACGTCCTGGCAGGTTTCCACGATGAAGAGGTCGACGTCGCCCGCCAGAAGCCCCTCGGCCTGCTCGGCGAAGGAGGCCTTCATCGTGTCGAAATCCACGTGGCCCAGGGTGGGCAGCTTGGTGGTAGGCCCCATCGAGCCGGCCACAAAACGCGGCTTGTTTGGGGTCGAATAGTCGTCAGCCATCTCCCGGGCCAGCTCGGCCGCTTTCTTGTTGATGGCGAAGGCTTGGTCGGCGATGTCGTATTCGGCCAGCACCAGGGAGGTGGCGCCGAAGGTGTCGGTCTCGATCACATCGGCGCCCACCTCCAGGAACTGGCGGTGCACTGCCTGCACCGCATCAGGGCGGGTGAAGACCAGGTACTCGTTGCAGCCCTCCAGGGCGGCACCGCCGAAGTCTTCAGCGCTGAGATCCATCTGCTGCAACGAGGTGCCAGTGGCCCCGTCGAAAACCAGCACCGGCCGGTCAGGGGCATGCAGCCGCTCGCGAAAGCCGATGCGCGCTGTAGCTGGTGCGGCCTGACTAGTCCCCGAGCTGGTCACCACCATCAGCCGTCGATACGCACGCGCGACACCCAGTGGTCATAAGCGGGATCTCGCCCTTCCGTGATCGCCGTGAGACGCTCGCGGATCCGGGCCATCAGCGGCCGGCTGGTGGGCAGCTCGGTGGTCTCCACCCGCCGAACCGGCGTCACCTTGGCGGCGGTGCCGCTGAGGAACACTTCATCGGCTACGAACAGCTCGCTCTTATCCACGGCCCGCTCGATCACCTCGATGCCCATGGCCTTGGCCAGCTCAATGACGCTGGCCCGGGTGATGCCCTCCAGGATGTCCTGTTCCACGCCGGGAGTGATCAGCACGCCATCGCGAACCATGAACAGGTTCATGCCGCTGGCCTCACTCACCTTGCCGCGGCTGTTGAGCAGCAGGGCCTCATCGAAGCCGCTTTTCACCGCTTCGGTTTTGGCCAAGGAGCTGGTGATGTAGGCCCCGCTGATCTTGCCGCGCAGCGGCAGAGAACGGTCCTCCTGGCGGGTCCAGGAGCTGATCCGGCAGCTCACGCCCTCTGGTGAGAGGTAGTCGCCGAGTTCCAGGCCGTAGATCAGGAAGTCGGTTTCGATGTTGTGAAGACGCGGAGCGATGCCCAGGTCGCTGGTGTAGACGAATGGGCGGAGATACACCGGGCAGGTGGGCTTGTTGGCCCTAAGGAATTCACCGATGGCGTCGTGGATCGTCTGCTCCGGCAGCTCGGTGAGCAGCAGCCTGGCGCTCTGGCTGAGGCGGCGGGCATGGCGGTCGGCCCGAAACAGCAGAATCTCGGCTGGATCCTTGGGGTTGGGCAGGGCCCGCATTCCCCCGAAGGCCCCGGTGCCGTAGTGCAGGGCATGGGTGGCCACCGACAGGGTGGCCTCAGCGAAGGGGACGCACTTGCCGCCGAACCAGGCATAGGGGAGGAACTGGTGCATGGCAGCGGGACGGGGGCGAAGCGCCGGAGGTGCCCCGATCTTCTCACTGCAGCCAGCAGGATGGGGTGATGCACAGACTGGCGGCGATTCCGGGAGCAGCAGACGAGGGGGGCCTCGCATTCATTGAGCAAGAGCCGGCCCCGGTGCTGCTGCTCACGAGCGCCGACACCGATCTGCTTGTTCTGGAGCCCCTGCTGCAGGGCGAACCGCAGCTGCTGGGGGTTGCGCTGCGCGGCCTGAACCTGGCGGCACTCGTCCATCCAGCGGTGGTGGACCACTACCTGGCCAGCACGGTGGCGGCGGCGCGGGTCGTGGTGGTACGCCTCCTAGGCGGCCGCGGGCATTGGAGCTACGGCCTAGAGCGACTGCAGCAGTGGGCCCGGATTAACCCCAAGCGGCATCTGCTGGTGCTGGCCGGTACGGCCGAGGAAGAGCAGGCCTTGGCGGAGCTGGGAACGGGCGATCCGGCCCTTGCTGTGGCCCTGGCCCGCTGCCTGAGGGTGGGAGGGCCGGCCAACGGTCGGGCGGTGCTGGCCTCCCTTGGAGCCCTGTTGCGAGGGGAGGCGGTGGTACCGCCCGAGGCGCAACCCCTCGCCGATCCCCTGCCCCATGACTGGCGACAGGAGCCGGGTGAGCGCATCGGCGTGATCGCCTACCGGGCCCTATGGCAGGCCGGAGACCTGGAGCTGATGGACGCCCTATTGGAGGACTTACGCCAGCGGCGGCTCTGCCCGCGGGCCCTGTGGGTGAGCGGGCTGAGGGATGGGGCGGTGCAGCTGGGCGTGCAGCAGTTGCTTGACCGGGAGCGGGTACAGGCCGTGCTCTGCTGCACCTCGTTCGCCTCGGTGCAGTTTGAGCAGGCCAGCCTGGGGGCACCGTTGTGGGAGGCCCTGGACGTGCCGGTGCTGCAGCTGCTGAGCAGCAGCCAGCCACGGCAGCGCTGGCTGGCCAGCAGCATCGGCCTGGTACCCACCGATCTCACTCTGCAGGTGGCCCTGCCTGAGCTCGACGGGCGGATCACGACCCGTATCGGTGCCTTCAAGGAGTGCGTGGGAGCGGGCGACCAGCTGGGGGCGGCGCTCCACCGCTACCGACCCGATCGGGAGCGGCTGGGGTGGGTGAGCGATCTGGCCGCTAACTGGATTGCGCTGCGCCGCACCCCCGCCAAGGAGCGGCGGGTGGCCCTGGTGCTGGCCAACTACCCCACCCGCAACAGCCGGCTGGCCAATGGCGTGGGCCTGGACACCCCGGCCTCGTCAGCGTCGATGCTGCACTGGCTGCGAGAGGCGGGGTACGGCCTGGCTGGGAAGCTGCCCGGCGATGGCCAGGCTCTGATCGAAGCTCTGCTAGCCGGCCGCAGCAACGACCCAGAGAGCGGCCACCGCCCTGCCCTCGACCACCTACCCCTGGCCTGCTACAGCGCCTGGTTTGCCCAGATGCCTGAAGAGGCCCGCGAGCGGCTGGAGGCGGTGTGGGGGCCACCCGAGCGGGATGCCGGCCTGGAGCGCCTGTCCGATGGTGGCTTGGGCTTCCCGGTGCGCGGTCTGCGCTTCGGCCAGGTGTGCCTGTTGATCCAGCCGGAGCGTGGCTACGACCGCGACCCCACCCTCAGCTACCACTCGCCTGATCTGCCACCCACCCATGCCTACCTAGCCCAGTACCTCTGGCTGCGCCAGGTGTTCGCAGCCCAAGTGGTGGTGCACGTGGGTAAGCACGGCAATCTGGAGTGGCTGCCCGGCAAGGGGCTGGGACTGTCCAACCACTGCTTCCCGGAGTGGGCCCTGGGCCCCCTGCCCCATCTGTATCCATTCATCGTGAATGATCCCGGCGAGGGCTCCCAAGCCAAGCGCCGCAGCCAGGCTGTGATCCTCGACCACCTCACCCCACCGCTGGGTCGAGCCGGTCTGCACGGTGAGCTGCAGCAGCTTGAGGCGCTGTTGGACGAGTACTGGGAAGCCAGCCAAGTGGGCAGCGGTGAGCGGGCGACCCTGTTGCGGCGGCAGCTGGATGGGCACCTTGCGGCCCTCGAGCTGCCCCTCGGCTGCAACGCCGATCTGGAGGCTCGCCTCGATGCCGCTGATGGCTACCTGTGCGAGCTCAAGGAGGCCCAAATCCGGCTGGGGTTGCACCGCTATGGGCAGCTGCCGAAGAACCCGGAGCTAGCGGAGCTTCTGCTCTGCCTGGCGCGTCCGCCCCAGGCGGGCCTGGCCGGCCTCACCCAGGCCCTGGCCAGGGATCAGGGCCTGGAACTCGACCCTTGGGCCGACCCTGAGGAGCAGCCCCTCTGCAGCGCCGATCAACGGGCACTGGCGCCGGCGCGGCGAGTGGGGGATGGCGTGGCCGCACTGGAGGAGCAGGCTTTGGCCCTCTGCATGCGGGCGCTAGACCGGTCCAACGGTCCGCCATCGATCGCGATCGGTCCCCACACCGCTCCGGTGCTGCAGCATCTCCAAGAGGTGCTGCTACCCCGGCTACTGGCCTGCGGCGAGCGGGAGCGACTGGCCTTGCTGGCCGGCCTGGAGGGGCGCCGCATTGCCGCCGGACCCTCAGGCGCCCCCACCCGCGGCCGTCCAGACCTGCTGCCCACTGGCCGTAATTTCTACTCAGTGGACCTACGCGGCCTGCCAACCGAGGCCGCCTGGGACCTGGGCCGCCGTAGTGCCGAACTGCTGCTGGAACTGCACCTGCAGGACGAAGGAGACCACCTGCAGAACCTGGCCCTCTCGGTGTGGGGAACCAGCACGATGCGCAACGGCGGTGAGGACATCGCCCAGGCCCTGGCGCTGCTGGGGGTCCGTCCGGTGTGGGACGGACCGACCCGGCGAATGGTGGATCTGGAGGTGATCCCATTGAGCCTGCTGGGGCGGCCGCGGGTGGATGTCACCCTGCGCATCTCCGGCCTGTTCCGCGATGCCTTCCCCCAGCTGGTGGCCTGGGTCAATCAGGCCACCGCCTTGGTCGCGGCTCTGGATGAACCAGAGACCGACAACCCCTTGGCGGCAGCGGCGCGACGCGAGGGCTCGGCAGCGCGGGTGTACGGCTCGGCGCCGGGGGCCTACGGGGCGGGTCTGCAAGGGCTGATCGACAGCGGTCAGTGGGAGACGCGGGCTGATCTTGGTGAGGCCTTCCTCAACTGGAGCAGCTGGCGATACGGCACGGCCGAGGGCGACCCCTCAGGTCCGGGTGCCGGGATCGAGGCGGCGGCCGACCGCCAGGGGCTGGAGCAGCGACTGCGCACTGTTGAGGTGGTGCTGCACAACCAGGACAACCGGGAGCACGACCTGCTCGACTCCGACGACTACTACCAGTTCCAGGGCGGCCTGAGCGCCGCTGCTGAAACCCTGCAGGGCCGGGCGCCAGCGGCCTGGTTCGGCGACCATTCCCGGGCTGCCCGGCCGCGCCTGCACCGTCTGGAGAAGGAGTTCGACAAGGTGTTGCGCTCGCGTCTGCTCAACCCACGCTGGATCGAGGGCATGGAGAAGCACGGCTACAAGGGCGGCTTTGAGATGGCCGCCAGCCTCGATTACCTGTTCGCCTACGACGCCAGCACCGGCCGGGTACCCGACTGGAGCTATGGCGCCGTGGCGGAGCGTTGGCTGGCCAACCCGGGTGTGCGGACTTTTCTGGAGCAGTGCAATCCTTGGGCCCTGCGGGACATGGCCGAGCGGCTGTTGGAGGCCCACCACCGGGGCCTGTGGAGTGGGGCTGCAGAGAACCAGCTAGCGCACCTGCGCCAGCTGGTTCTGGACGCCGAAGCCCTGGTGGAGCAGCACTGAACGGATGAGATCTCAGGCTCAGAGATCAGGAGTCAGGCTTGCCCCAACAAGGGCAGCTGTGGACGTTGGCTCTCTCTCAGCTGTTGAGGTCCTTCACCATCTGCTTGAAGGGATCGATGGCGCCTGGTTTGGCCGTGTTCAGGGCGCTCACCTGGGGCTGGGCAGTGCTGCTGGCGGCGGCAGCCTGCTCCTCCATCTCCTTCTTCATGGCAGCCGGACCACCGGGCACATTCACGCCAAGGGCTGACCCCCTCTTGCGCTGGTCGAGTTCGGCCTGGGACATCTGCTGGGCGAAGGTCTTCTTCACCGGCTTGGGAACACCGTCGCTGAGGCTCACCGGTCCAGACTCGCCGGCGGCTCCAGGGAGCCCCTGGGACACCTTTTCCAACTTGGCCTCCATGGACGCCACCTCTGCAACCATCTCTTTGTTGCCGGGGCTGTCAGCGGTCCCGGGGAAGGTGTGGCGGATCGTGTTGGAGCGGCGCATGAAATTCACGTCGCCAAGGCTGCTCGACTGATCGGGGTCGAGATAGACGGTTTCAGCGGGCTTTCGGGCCTTAGGGCCGCTGGGGGCGCTCTTCGCGCCAGAGCCGGAGGAGAACAGGCGGTCGAACAGACCCATTGACAGGTATTGGGAAAGCGTCAGCAAACCCTAGCGGCCATGGAGGGCCAGACCATGGGTATCCGTACCACAACTCTGCAAAAGGCCACGGCGGGCAAGGTCGCTGGCGATCGCCTCACACACCAACGGCGTGGGCTGCCAGCGCGTCAGCATGGCGTAGTCGTACCAGGTTTCGGCGCCATCAAAGCCCAGCTCGGCTGCAGCCGCGATCAGGGTGGTGTAGGGCAGGCGGTAGCGGGCCGGGTGGGCCAGCAGGGCCAGGCCGTCGGCCTCACGGATGGCGCTCAGCACCGCCTCAGCCCGCAGGGCCTTGCCCACCACGCTGGAGCCCTGCAAGTAGGGGTGGAGGCTGGGGTGCTGCTCGGCGAAGCCGAGGGCGAGCACGTGCACCAGACAGCCCTCCAGCAGGCAGCTGATCTCCACCCCCCGCCAGAGGGTGGGCACGCTCTGGCCGCGCCCGTGGGCCTCGTCCAGGGCGGCCGCCACCCGGTTGCTGCCCTCGATGGCGTGGTGGTCGGTCACGGCCAGGTGCTCCAGGCCGATGGCGATCGCCTGCTCGGCCAGCTGCTCGGGTCTGAGGCTGCCGTCGCTGTGGATCGTGTGGCAGTGGAAGTTGAGCCGGGTAGGGCAGCAGGCCGGCGTGACCGAGGCCAGCACGGCAGAGAGAGGGTGATCGTGGCGAGGTGTTCGGCCCATGGCTGGTGGCTGGCGATCAGCCGGTGGGGGTGGCTGAAGCATCCCGCTCGGCCCGCAAACGGCGCCAGCGGGCATAAAACTGAATGGATGCAGCCATGAACACCACCAGGGCCACAATCAACCAGGTGGCGGACCCGGTGGGGAACTGGTTCTTGAACACCACCAGCATCACCACGATCACCAGCAGCAGGGTGGGGAGCTCATTGAGCGCCCGCAGCTGGCGGCCGCTCCATTCGCATGTGCCTTGGCGCAGTCGGCCCATCAGCCGATAGCAGAAGGCGTGATAGGCAAGCAGTGCCAGCACGAACGCCAGCTTGGCGTGCATCCAGCCCTGGTGCAGCCAGGCGGGATTCACGCTCAGCAGCCCCACGGCGCACACCACCGCCACCACCATGCCGGGGGTCGTGATGATGTTGGCCAGGCGCCGCTCCATCAGGGCGTACTGGTCTTCGAAGGCCTTGCGCAGGGGCGGCTGCAGTTCGGCGGCCTCGCGGTGGTAAATGAACAGGCGAACCAGGTAGAAGAGCCCGGCAAACCACACCACCACGCCCACGATGTGCAGGGTCTTGAACCACAGGTAGGCCTCGGGCGGCCAGGCGAGAGCGAACACGCTGGGCAGGTCGTCGATGCGGGCAGGCTAGGGATGGCCGGGGCCCGCCAGGCGCCTCAGGCCCGGCGCCTGGCCATGGCCTGAAAGTCAGCGATGTCCGGACGATGGATGGTTCCCCCTGGCTGACGGTGGTTGTGTTCGTTGGCGCGGGCCCCGTTCTGTGGATCCAGGCTGGTGAAGCTGCTGATCAGCGGGACATCTGCCCCCCAGCCGCCAGGTCCATAGCGTCAACGGTGGTGGCCTGATCATCCATTGGGGCGCCTGGATGGATCAGTGCAGGGGGATCGCCAGGGCACATGCGATCAATCACCGCCATAGCCTGCCGTGGCCTGATCAGATTCTGCCCAGCGTGGATTTCACGGCCGATCTCCCTGTCGTGCAGATCCGGCGAACCGTGATGCGCCGGGCGCTGGTGGCCACGGCCATCCCGCCGCGGGTGGCGCTGGCCATGGGCAACGAGCCCCTGTTGCTGCGCTACACGATCGGCCTGTTCGGCTATGGACTGATCGGCTGCGCGGTCACCGATGCAGAGAGCTGCCTCCTGCGGCTGGCGGAGCAGCCCCATGGACTGCTGGTGTGCTCTGACAGCCTCGACAACGGCGACGTGCTCAGCCTCACCGCCACAGTGAAGGAACGCCATCCCGCCATGAAGGTGATCGTGATCAGCACAGGCGCCAATGTGGATCCAGCCCTGGTGCAGGCCGCCTGGATCGACGGGCTGGTGGCCGAGCGAGACATGACCTTTCACAGCGGCGCCCTGCAGGCGGCGGTGCTGGCTGCGTTGGGCGGCAACCACTTCCGCAGCGCCTCGATGCGGCAACAGCCGGTGCCTGAGCCTGTGAATGAACTGAGCCCGCGCGACTACCAGATCCTGGAGGGTCTCGCTGACGGACTCACCGACCGGGAGATCGCCGAGCGGTTGATGATTAGCCCGAACACGGCGAAGTCGTACACCAAGCGGCTCCTGCAGAACATCGGTGCGCGCAATCGCCTGCACGCCCTGGTGATCGCCCTTCGCCAGGGCCTCATCCGGTTGCGCTGAACCCCCTACCGAGGCTGCAAACCGCCCTCCGATGGGGGTCGTCCCAGGGGGGAGATTCCCCGTAGGACAGCAGCAGAGCACCGAAACATGCAATGGCCACCGTCGATCCGCTCACCGGGATGACGTTTAACTACGCCCAGGCCCTGCAGAAGAACTTCCTGTTCTACGAGGCCCAGCGTTCCGGTGATCTGGATGAAACCAGCAAACGCATCGACTGGCGCGGTGACTCCGGCCTCCGCGATGGGGCGGATGGGGTGTACTTCGGTGGTCAGAGCACTGCCAACCTCCAGAGCGGCCTGACCCTCGACCTCACCGGCGGCTATCACGATGCCGGCGACCATTCCAAGTTCGGCCTGCCGCTCGCGTCCACCCTCGCCACCCTCTCCTGGGGCGGTATCGAGTTCGCCGATGGCTATGCCCTCTCCGGCCAGACCGATGAGCTGCTTGAGGCCGTGCGCTGGGGCACCGATTACCTGCTCAAGGCTCACGCCGTTGATGCGGCCGGCAACACCAGGTTCTTCGTGGCGCAGGTCGGCAATGTGGAAGCCGACCACTCCCAGTGGAGTTCCCCCGAGGGCCTGCGGATCGCCCGGCCGGCCATGGCGGTCACGCCCGACAAGCCCGGCTCCGACGTGGCGGCCGGTTCGGCTGCAGCCCTGGCTTCCGCCTCGGTGCTGTTTCGCCAGAACGGCCAGGTTGCCTACGCCGATGTTCTGCTCAAGCGTGCCATCTCGCTGTACACCTTCGCGGATCGCTTTCGGGGCAGCTATGCCGATTCCATTCCGGAAGTGCGCAACTACTACAACTCCTGGAGTGGCTATCACGATGAACTGGCCTATGGCGCCGCGTGGCTGTCGCGGGCGGTCATGGCAGCAGGCGGTAACGGATCGGCCTACCGCGATCAGGCTCTCTCGATCTACACCAACCGAATCGGCGGACTCTCCCGGGGCTGGACCGCCAACTGGGACGATGCGTCCTATGCCACGGCGGTGATCCTGGCGGAGGACACCGGCTCGGCCCGGATTCAGCAGGACGTGGAGAGTTGGCTGAACAACTGGGTGAGCGGCGGCAATGGCGTGTCGATCAGACCCGGCGGCTTGCGTCACATCAGTCAGTGGGGGTCGCTGCGCTATGCCGCCAACACGGCATTCCTCGCCGATGTGTACGCCGACAACGTGCGAGATCCGGGCGGGGCCTATAGCCGGCTATCGCAGACCACGGTGGACTACATCCTGGGTGCCAATCCACGCTCCTCGAGCTACATGGTGGGGTTCGGCGCCAATGCGCCACAACAACCCCACCACCGTGCGGCCTCGGGTGTGGGCTGGGATGGCTTCCGCAACGGCCAGCCCAATGTCCACACTCTCTATGGCGCCCTCGTGGGTGGCCCCAGCAGCCCCGACGATTTCTCCTATCAGGATCACCGCGACGACTTCGTCACCAATGAGGTGGCGATCGACTACAACGCTGGCCTGGCCGGTGCCCTGGCCCGCAGCGTGGAACGCCGGGGGGGACAGGTGCTCCGTGATGCCCAGCTCGATGCCCTGCCGGGCATCAGCGTCCGGCCGGGCGGTGGCGGCTCGCCGGTGACACCAACACCAACTCCAACTCCTACTCCCACTCCTGTGCCCCAGCCGGGCACGCCCCTGCCCAGCAGCCTCAATGGCATTCCCAGCCTCTCCAGTGCAAACCTGGCGGTTGAGGTGGGTGGATCGATCTGGACCGGTGGCATGACGGTGCAGCTCACACTCACCAACACCGGCACGTCACGGTTGAGTGGCTGGAGCTTGAGCTTCGAGAGCCCGCACCGACCCAATGGCACGCCCTGGGGGGTGCGGATCAGCAGTACGGCGCTCTCCGACGGTCTGTTCCGACACACGGTGACCGGCGATGCCTGGGCGAGCACGATTGAACCGGGCCGCAGTGTGAGTGTGGGCTTCAATGCCAGCCAGGGGCGCTCCCCGGGGAGCAATGGTTCGCTCACGGCCGCAGGTCTGTTCGGCGGCAGTGGCCGGCTTGCCTTCAGCAGCCCCGACCCCAGCTTCAAAACCGGAGGCACGGCTGCGGATCTGATCACCAACAGCGCATCGGTGGATGTGCTCACGGGCCTGGGTGGGGCAGACACCTTCCGCATCAGCAACCTGCGGCACTCCCTGCTGCGCTCCTACGACCAGATCACCGACCTGGACATCGGCAGCGATCGCGTCGATGGCCCCCGGACCGTGACGGCAGCCGATCTGCGTGAACTCGGCAGGGCGGCCAGTCTCACATCCATGGCGGTGGGGGCGGTGTTGACCTCCGCCGCCTTCCGGCCCAACGGAGCAGCCACCTTCACCATCTCGGCCAGTGGCGGCACACGCACCTACCTGGCCCTCAACGACGGGACAGCCGGCTTCCAGGCAGCCGAGGACGCCATCGTGGAGATCACCGGCTTCCGCGGTTCGCTATCTGTCCTCGCGATCGTGTGATCGTCTCGGCGCCAATGCGCCCCGTCAGCAGGGATTGAGGCAGATGGGGCGCGTCAGGAACAGAGAGGGAGGTGGGGCTGCCAGAGGCTGTGGCTTCGTTCAGCTCAGCCCAAGCCGTTATCGGCCCCCCAGCCACGGCACCCATCTCGGCAGGATCTCGGCGCTGCCATACCAGCGCTCAGCGAACCAGCCGCCGTGGCCCACGCCCTCCAGCACCATGGGTTCGGCGCCGGCGAGCAGGGCGGAGCTGAGGGGCACCAGGCCATCGCCACGGCTGCAGGGGTCTCCGTTGATGGCGCTGTAGGAGCGGGCCGTGAGCCCGCGGGCACGGGGTCGCAGCTGATCGGGCTCGATGGCGCCGGCCACCGCCAGGTAGGCCAGCTCATCCGGAAAGAAGGCGCCGGGGTAGCGCTGGTCCACCATCTGGCGCAGGGCCGTGGCCCGGATCGCCTGGTGGGGGCTGCCGAGGGTCACGAGACTCTGCACCCGGCCGCGCTGGCCGTAGACCCGCCCGGAGAACGGTTGATCCCCCAGCAGCAGACGCAGCATCACGCCACCGGAGCTGTGGCCCACCAGGTTCACCCGGCCCGTGGGCGAAGCCTCCGCCAGAGGCAGCAGCAAGTCCAGGGCGCGTTCCAGCAGACGGGTCCAACCCAGGCTCCAGCTGGTGAGCAGCCAGTCGCCACGGCTGGCGGGCACCACCGCCACCGGCTGGCCCGTGGCGGCTTCGATCGCTGCCGCCATCACGGCATAGGCCTCGGGCGTGATCAGGAACCCCCCCAGGATCAGGGTGGGGGCGGGTTGCAGGACGCTCATTCGCGGAACACCGCCAGGGCCGCCAGCACCCCACCGCCGAAGCCGCTGAGGTGGCCGATCCAGCTCACGCCTGCCGGCGAGAACAGGGGAATGAGGCTGGGGAGTACGCCGCCGTAGGCCACCAGGGTGATCAGCGAGAGCACGATCGAGAGGGGCCGTTTCTCCAGCCACCCGATCACCAGCAGGTAGCCCAGCAACCCGTACACCACCCCGGAGAGGCCGTGGCTGCCCACCGGCCACCACAGCCACACCGGAATGGCGGCCACAAGCACCCCGATCCACACGGCCAGGTAGTCGCGCCGGCCTCGCAGCAGCACCAGCCACGACAGCGGCAGGAACACCAGGCTGTTGCCGAGCAGGTGGTTGAAGCCGCTGTGGCTGAACGGCGCCGTGAGCACCCCCACAACCGAGCCCCCCGGCAGCATCGGCAGGTTCCAGCGACCACCGAACACCAGCTGGTCCACCAGCTCCTGGGCCCAGGCCACGGCCAGCAGGGCAAGCGGAATCACCAGGTTGGCCCCCAGACGGGCCAGGCCCTGGTCGAGGCGGCGGCCCAGGGACATCGACTTGTCAGCCATGCAGCAGGTTGATGCGATAGAGCACATCTTCGAGGGCATCGGCCGCCAGTAGCGCGGCGTAGCGCTGGGGATTTTCCCCATCGATGCAGCTAGCCAGCGGGCTGAGCACGGTGCACGGCGTGGGATGGCAGAACTGCACCACGCTCAGCCGGCCTCCGCTGCAGCCCTCGGGCGCCACCACCCGGTGCCAGCCGGTGGGGATGCGGCCGTTACTGAGCCGCTCCAGCATCAGACCGCTATTGAGGATCACCTGCCCTTCCGGTGCCACCGCGTCCACCCATGCCCCGTCGATCAGCACCTGCAGGCCAGGAGCCGTGGCCCGGGGCAGGGCTGTGATCAGGTTGATGTCGCCGTGGGCCGCTGCCCAGACATGGCCGCCGGCGGGCGAGGCCGCCATCGGCGGGTAGTGGATCGCCCGGGTGAGGGTGGGGCCATCGCGCACGACGTCGTTGAAGAAATCGGCGTGCACCCCCAGGCCGATGGCGATCACACTCAGAAAACGGCGTTGCAGCTCGGCCAGGCTGGCGTGGAAGCGCTCCAGCACCGCCGTGATCCCCGGCACGGCGGCCTCCGGCAGCAGCGGCTCGGGATAGTGCAGCGGAAAGCGGCGCCGGAGGGGATGGTGGGCCGGCAGAGGCGCTGACCAGTTGAGCATCTCCTTCCAGTCGGCCCGGCTCTCTCCCGCCGCCGTTTCCACCAGGGTGCCGGTGTAGCCGGTCTGCCCGCAGGCCTCGGGCTTCTGGAAGGCCCGCTTGCTCTCCTCGTCCAGGCCGAAGAAGCAAGCGAGCAGCCCGTAGGCCTCATCCAGCAGGGCGGCAGGTAGATCGCTGCGGGTCACCACAAAGCCGGTGCCCAGGCTGCGCATCACCCCATCCACCACGGCCGCCTGCTGGCTGGCCGTGCCCTGCTCAAAGGCGAGGAGGTCTACATCGAGGATGGCTTGGAGCATCCGCCCCCGGCAACTGCAGCAGGGTCTACTGCACAGGCGCGTGCAGCACCTCCATTAGGGCGAGCAGTGGGGAAATGTCGGTTTCAGGCAGCTCCAGGGTCACCGCCAGGGTGCTGAGGATGTTCTTCTCATCGGCTTGCAGGGGACCATCGGACCGCATGATCTCGGCGGCGGTGGCAAAGGCCGTGCGCCGCAGGTCAAGGGTGAGCCCGGCCGCCGCCCGCAGCATCAGTTGCTGGGCCCCCTGACTGCGCAGCCGCCCCAGCAGGCCGTCGATCATCAGGGCCACGTCCTGGTCGGGCAGATCCACGTAGGGGTGGCGGTAATCGATGGCGTGGCGCAGGGAACGAGTGCCGGCTGGGCTCAGGACGCCATCCCACGAAACGGCGGCCAGGGCGATGGCCAGAAAGGCCTCGGCTGCCGCCATGGAGGCTTCTGAGCTGGCCTCCTCCGGGCTTGTCTGCCCTGGGCCAGTGGGGTCGGTCATGACCTGCATCTCAAGGGTGCTGGTGAGCATCGGGGCGAACACGATTTCTCTCAGTTGAGACAAGTGGCGGGGGCAATTCCGTGCCCTGGGCCACCGAATCGGCCGATTAAGTGCTTGTGCTCAGTTGGGCATGGTCACGAATTCCTCCGCCACTGAGGGGTGGAGGGCCATGGTGCGATCGAAATCCGCCTTGGTGGCGCCCATGCCGATGGCGATCGCCGCCATCTGGATGATCTCCGCGGCGTGCTCACCCACCATGTGGCAGCCCAGCACCTTGCCGGTGCTGCGCTCCACGATCAGCTTGAGCAGTACCCGGGGGCCGCTGGCCGGCAGGGCCTGGCTCATCGGCCGGAAGCGGGCCCGGTGCACCCGGATCGCCTCCTGGCCATGGCGTTCCACCGCCTGCTCCTCGGTGAGGCCCACGCCGGAGAGTTCCGGCTGGCTGAACACCGCGGAGGCGATCAGGTCGTGGTCCACCTGGCGCGGCCGGTTGCCGTACACCGTGTCGGCAAAGGCCCGGCCCTCGTCCACCGCCACGGGGGTGAGGTTCACCCGGTCGGTCACATCGCCCACCGCGTAGATGCCGGGCACGTTGGTGCGCTGGTCGGCGTCCACCGGGATGCGGTGACCCTCCACCGCCACCCCGGCGGCCTCCAGGTTGAGGCCCTCGAGGAACGGGCGCCGGCCGGTGGCCAGCAGCACCCCCCCGCAGCCCAGCTCTTCGCCGCTCTGGGTGGTGAGGGTGAGGTTGCCGGGGGTGCCGCTGATGGCCGCGGGAGAGTGGGCGAAGCGGATGGCGATGCCGTCGGCCTGCATCGCTTCGGCCACGGCGTCGCTGGCTTCCCGGTCGAAGCCGCGCAGCAGGTGATCGCCGCGGACCAGCTGGGTCACCTGCACGCCCAGGCCGTTGAGGATGCAGGCGAATTCACAGGCGATGAAGCCGGCGCCCACCACCACCACCGCCTCGGGGAGGGTCTCGAGCAA
The DNA here is from genome assembly GCA_044347355.1 of Prochlorococcaceae cyanobacterium. Classification (GTDB taxonomy): domain Bacteria; phylum Cyanobacteriota; class Cyanobacteriia; order PCC-6307; family Cyanobiaceae; genus NIES-981. Next base: position 15,704 of record JBIKUY010000005.1, read on the forward strand.
GAACATGTCGTCGCTCACCCAACCCAGCTCAGCGCCGGGGATCGCCGGCCGGTGGGGCCGGCCGCCCACGGCGATGAGGATGCGCTCGCCCTTGAGCACTCGCTCGTTGCCGTCGCTGGCCCGCGCCACCACGTCGGTGGGCGACTGGAAATGGCCCCAGCCGCTCACCAGCTCCACGCCGGCCTTCTCCAGCAGGCCAATGTGCAGGGTGTTGAGGCGATCCACCTCGGCCCGCACGTTGGCCAGCAGCCGAGCCGGGTCGCGGCGCACCTCGCCCACGTCCCAGCCGTGGCTGGGGGCGGCCTCGAGCAGATGGCGGTAGGCGGAGCCATACACCAGCAGCTTCTTGGGCACGCAGCCGCGGATCACGCAGGTGCCACCCACCCGGTCGCCCTCCACGATCGCCACCCGTGCGCCGTGGGAGGCAGCCCGCTTGGCGGCGGCCAGACCGCCGGAGCCGGCACCGAGCACGATCAGATCGAAGCAGTCAGCCATGGGAGCGCGGCGGGGGAGGAACGAGGGAGTGGGTGGAGGTTGGCTGGCCCGCAGAGGACCAGCCTGGGACCTGGCAGCGATGGACTGGGCAGCCGGTGGCTGGATCAGCCCTCGAACTCCCGGCGCGGGGCGGTTACCCCGGCGGGTTCGGTGCCCTTCAGATAGGCCAACATCGTGTCGGCATCGGAGACCTCGAAGGGGTCGATCGGACAGTTGTCGTCAAACTCGGGTTCACGGAAGATCGTCTCGATCCGGCCGTCGTCCACGAGCATCGAATAGCGCCAGGAGCGCATGCCGAAGCCGAGGTTCGACTTGTCCACCAGCATGCCCATCTTGCGGCTGAATTCGCCGTTGCCGTCGGGCAGGAGGAATACGTTCTTGGCGCCGATCGACTTGCCCCACTGGAACATCACGAAGGCGTCGTTCACCGACAGGCAGATGATCTGGTCCACACCGTGGGCGCGGAACTCCTCGTAGAGCTCCTCGTAGCGGGGCAGATGGTTTGAGGAGCAGGTGGGAGTGAAGGCGCCGGGCAGGGCGAACAGCACCACCTTGCGGCCCTTGAAGATCTCGTCGCTGGTGAGTTCCTGCCAGCGGTAGGGGTTGGGGCCGGGCACCGACTCATCCCGCACGCGGGTTTGGAAGGTGACATTCGGAACACGGTCAAGCATGGCTCTGAGGTCGATGGGAAAGGGTTTCTCGGTGCCGATCAGAGGAACCGGCTGGTTTCAACGGAGCGGCTAGCCAGCGTCTGCTGACAGCCTCCCCGTCGCTTCCACCAGATCCTAACCCATAGTCAGTCCGTATAAGCTCCTCG
>JBIKUY010000194.1:0-4676 GCA_044347355.1 Prochlorococcaceae cyanobacterium
TCGCGGAATCAGAAGCACAGGAAGCCAAAATGCAGGTTTGCTGATGTCAGCGGGTGCGCACCCCACGGTTGCCCAGAGCTTCCCTAGCTCTCCAAATCCTGGCGCACGGTGAGCGGCAAAACCCGCAGGGCCAAACCTCACACCACAGATGGCTTCGTCGTCGTTGCAGCGCCTTGGCTGGCCGCTGAAACCGGCGCCTGGGTGCTGGCCCAGCTCAGGGCAGATCCGTGAGCTCGGCCACGATCCGCTCCAGCGCGGGCCGCTGGCGCTCCAGCGCAGCCACGCACACCGGATCGAGCAACCCCCCATCCGCCTGCTCGCGCACGATGGCCAGGCCCTCCTCCAAACTCAGGCCCTGGCGGTACGGACGGGTGTGGGTGAGGGCGTCGAACACGTCGGCCACCGCCACGATCCGCCCCTCCATCGGGATCTCGTCCCCCCGCAGCCCGGCCGGGTAGACCGAGCCATCCAGCCGCTCGTGGTGGGTAGCCACCAGGTTGATCATCACGGCTGTGGCCGCCTGATCCGCCACCCCCTGGGCCGCCAGCACCCGCTGCAGAATCTCCAACCCCTTCTCCACATGGGTGCGCATCACCGCCATCTCGCCGGCATCCAGGCGGCCCGGTTTGAGCAGGATCGCGTCTGGAATGCCGATCTTGCCGATGTCATGCAGGCGGGCAAACGTGCTCACCTGCTCCACGAACTCCGCGCTCAGGCCGTAGTGGGGCGCCACCTCGCTGGCGATCAGCCGTGTGATCCGGTTCACCCGCTCCAGGTGACTGCCGGTTTCGCCATCGCGCATGACGGCCGAGGCGTGGGCCACGTCCGCCGCCAGCCGCAGCGGGTCGATCGCCCGCTGCGGGGCCAGCGACCGCAGGCCACAGTCGAGAACCTGGGCCACCAGCGCCAGGGTCTGCCGCTCGCTGGCATCAAAGTCGCCCCCCTCCCGCGCCCGAAAGGCGATCAGGCAGCCGGACGTGTGTTCAGCATGCAGGCCCACATTGCTCTCGGCCAAGTCGGCCAAGTCGGCCACAGGCACCGGCACCTGGCGCGGCTCGATGGCGCAGGCCGCCGCGCTGTCGTGCAGCAGCCACTGATCAGCTCCCGGAACGGACGGCAAGCTGAAGCACTGCACCCGCTCAAGCTGTGGCACCAGCACCTGAGCGCGCTGCACGGTGGCGGTGAGAGTGGCCTGGATCCGCTGTTGAAGGGCCGACAACGGCTCTCTCAAACCCAGCTTCTACTCTATCGGTGAGGCCAGCGAAACCCTTTGTTCCAGTTGCTGGCCGGGCGCCAGATCCCGCCGCAGGATTAACTCCAAAACCCCTGGTTTGTTCCCAGTTTCCGTGGTGAAACCCTCCGGAGCCAGGGCATCGAGCAGCACCCGCTGCTGCACCTGGCCCAGGCCCAATGCGCCGTCGATTCCATAGGCCGGCCCACAGCGCAGCAGCACACGCCCGCGCCAGATCGGATCCGGCGCCGGCCCCAGGGAATAGGTGATCACGCCGCTGGCGGTGCCCAGCTGCAGCACCACCTGCCGCCTACTCAACGAACAGGGGGCGATATCGGCCTGGCGGAGCTGCCGGCTCAGCCAGTGGGCCTGCTGGATCTCCTGGCGCAGCAGCTCCAGCGCCCGCTGCCCCTGCTGCCGCTCGCGCAGCACCCGCCCCAGCCGCTGCGACGCCTGGGTTTCGAGCAGCAACGCCTGCAGCAGCGCCCCGCTCACCAGCCCCGCCAACAACAGGCTCACCAGCAGCTCCGGCAGGCTGAAACCGGCCTGGGGGCGCGCCATCGGCCTCACAGCGTGGAGTCGGGCAGGCACTGTCCAGCCTGCAGCACGCCGGCGGGTTCAGCGCCGTATTGCCCCAGCCGCATCACCCCCAGCGGCAACGACCACACCACACAGCGGCGCAACGGTGTGCCAGCCGCCGCCACCACCACCGTGCCGCCGTCGATCAACAGGCCGTTGGCACTGAAGCGCAGCTGGGCGGGCAGGTTGTGGTGCAGCTCCACCCCGCCGTGCTCCGCCGCCAGCTGCTCCACCAGTCCGCCTGCCCCGTCCACCGCCAGGCTGGCCGAACGCCCCTGGCGCAGGGCTCGGTCGCGCTCACGCTCGATCGCCAGCAGCACCCCGCGGCTGGCCGCCTCCACCCGCATCCGCGCCAGGGACCCCTGGCCGCTGGGCAGGGCGATCCCCGCCAGGATCGCCAGCAGGGCCACCGCCAGCAGCAGCTCCGGCAGGCTGAAGCCGGAGCTCAACCGCACCGGCCTGGGTTGCACACCCTTGGGTTGCACACACTCGGGTTGCACACACGGCTGGGGCGCCATGGCCTCTCCACGGGAACGCCCTCAGGATTGCCACAACCGGCTCGACTTAACCAAACACCGCCGCGGGGTCGATGGCCCCCAATGCCGGCAGGCGGCCGGAGACGCCACTCAGCTTGATCATCAGCTCGCCAGCGAGATCCAGCCGCGGGTTGCCGTTGTTCACCAGCAGGTAGGTGCCGCGGATCTCAGCGCCGGTGGCACGCACCAGCGCCGCAGCCCCCCGCCGCAGGAGCTGGTTGCCAGCCTGCTGCCCATCGGCGTCGACGAACACCGCAGCGGCCAGCTCCTCCAGCGTGGTGGCCGTGCTGTTGTTGGCAGCCCGGCTGAAGAACCGGGGCGGTGGCTGGATCACGCCCTTGGGATTGCGCATCGACAGCCGGTCATTCCCGAACACAAAGTTGGCGATCCGTTGCGGAGCACTGATCGGCGAGTCGCCGAAGCGCACGGTGAACCCAACCAGCCCGCCACCGCCAGTGACCAGATCCACACCACCGGCACCACCGCTGGTGACGCTGCTGCTGGTCTGGTTGCAGCTGGTGGTGGTCACCGTGACCTGGGCGGCACCCGGGGGCGCCGTGACCACGGACGTCTCCACGATGGTTTCCACCTTGCTCTCCACCGTTGGCTTCACAGAGCTCACAGAGCTGGCGGTGGGCTCCGTTGCCATGGCGCGGATGGGCGCCAGGGGTGGCTCAGGCAATTCCAGCGGACGTTCCTGCTCGGCTTTGGCTGTGGATGCGGGTTTGGCTTCCTGGAGCGTTGGCGTGACCAAGCCAGGGGTGAGCGATCCATCAACGTCGAGGCTGTGCTCCTGAACGTCCAGGGTGGGGGGGACGCCGCTCATCGCCATCGCATGGCTGAGATTGAAACCGGTGATCAAGTCCGTGGACACCATCTTCCGCCTGAAGGATCACGTTCAGGCTGATCCCGATTTTCAGGGGTTGATCAGCTCAAATCCGGTGCAGATCCAAGGCAACGCCTCACCGTTGCGCTCACACCACGGGCGCCCACCACGCTCCGGCAAAGGCCTCCGCGATACACCTGGGGCTGCAACAGAAACTGGGGCAACTGAAAGCCCCGGTACTCTCTGCCCTCCTCGTAGATCCTGTCGCCGATGCGAATGCCGGTGATGGTGTCCATGACCACCGCGCTGCCCCCGATGCTTTCGGGCCAGGCTGATGGCGATTTCTGCAGGATTGGGCCTGCGCAGCGTTAGGGCAGCGGATCAGAAGCTGCGGCTACACAGGGCGATAAACAGGGCTGTTGGGCCACATCGCCAGCCCAGTTCGTTCGGATCGCGGCTCGATGAGCAAGGGGCATCATTCCCGCCGAATCATGGCGCATCCACGCCACCCTCACCCTGGGCCTGCCCGGCGCCATCCCCGCCGCAGAGTCCATAGGCCGCCGGGTCGTACCAGCGCTGCCGCTCGCTGCCATCCGGCCTGCGCAGCCGCAGCAGCACGCCGTTGCCGTGGCGCTGCAGGGTGGGCAGGTGCAACACCAGCCAGTCGGCGGCCCCATCGCAATCGCCACTGATCGGCGTGCCCGCCAGCTGCTGGAGCCGGGCCTGCACCGCCAGCAGCTCCGCCTCCACCACCTGCTCCTGCACAAGCCGCTGCTCGCTGCGCTGGCTCCAGCGGCTGCCTGAGGCCCACACCTGCAGCGAGGCGCTGGCGCTGATCGCCAACATCGAGGCCGACACCAGGATCTCGGTGAGGGTCATGGCTGCACCTGGCGCAGGCCCAGCTCCCGCAGGCCCAGCAGCTGGGGCGGCGCAGCCGGATCCACTCGCCGCCAATGCAGGGCGAAGGCAGCACCAGCCTGATCCCCCTGCTGCAACAGCAGCTGCGCCCGGCCTTCCAGCACCTCCCCGCCCGCTGCCCCAATGGGCTCGTTGGAATAGCGCACCAACCGCCACGCCTGGCCCTCCCCCAGCCCCTGCCCCTGCCGCAGCGCCGCCAGCTCCCCGGCCGTGGCGCAGCCCGCCGCCCCCCAGCCCGAATCGTCCAGAGCCAGCAGGCAGCGATGCCGGCGCTGCATCCGGCCGGCCAGCTGCTGGGCCGCCGTCATCAGCTGGTCTTCCTGCAGGCGGCGGCGCTGCTGCACCGCCTGCAGGCTGCCCCCCTGCAGCGCCAGCGCCTGCAGCGACAAGCTGCTGAGCAGCAGCAACAGCGACACACTCCACGCCAATGGCAACCTGATTCAGCTCGGCGAAAGGCCCAGCACGGCAACAGGCCCAGGGTTGCCACCCCGGCGACACCAGTAATTTGGGCGCAGTTGACCGCCTCGATGCCCCGCGTGCTGCCAAGCCCACGCAACCGCCGCCTGCTGCTGCTCGGCCTGGTGGC
>JBIKUY010000195.1:0-4656 GCA_044347355.1 Prochlorococcaceae cyanobacterium
ATCGTGTCGTTGCAAGAATAATGTCCTTATTCCTCAGCAGGTTGCAAATTTTATTTCCTTTCGGCGCCTGTGGGAGGCAATCTCTAAGATGCCGGGTCTTACCTTGATCGTTGAAGATGATGTGAAGTTTCACAAGCCTTACAGAGAGGTCTGTGAATTGGTAGGCGATCTCGTCCGAAAGCATCGCATTAATCAGGCGACAGACCCGCTGTTACTACGCATGGGCTGGGCCCTGTGTTCTGATCACGACTCCAAAGATCAGCATCAGTTGATCAAGAAGAAGGTTATGGCGAATCCCTGTCATGCCATGAATAGCAAGTATGCATCGAAACTGATTTCATCGTTTAAGTCTTACTGCACAACAAGCGATATCTATGTGCATCGTGATGTGCCGGTTGACGGCGAGGCATTTACGCTCTATCCGCCTGTTGCATCTGATTTGTCATGGTCGACCGGAGAGGTTGAGTCGCTGATTCATCCTCGACGGATACGTTCTGATTATCTGAACACCAATGGACAAAATGCTGAGGCAGCTGCCTATGAGCAATGCATTCAGAATCACATCATGAGAAAGGAGTACCGTCCTTTGCTCCTGTCAGGACATCCACGCTGCGGCACGGGTTATGCCGCTGCTCTATGTCGGGCAAACGGGCTTGATGTCGGCCATGAAGCCGATGGTGCTGACGGAATCTGCAGTTGGATGTTGGCGGTCAACAAAAAAGCACCCTACAGCAAGGATCGTATTGCAAGTTTGCGAGATCGTTTGTCCTGGTCAGGCCTCATCTGCGTGACACGCAATCCGGTTGAAGCCATACCTTCGATCATGGTTGACAACATCTATGCGCCGCCCTCATACGAGTTTCGTCGTCAAGCCATTCTCGAACAATTTGATATTGATCTCAATCACCTTGCTACGAACTTTCATCGGGCGGTAGCTTCTTATACCTACTGGTACAAGATTCTCCTCAAGCAAACATCCTTGGTATTCCGAATTGAAGAAGGTCCACGCGCACTTGCTGATCGATTGCTGAATGTTGACGATGTCGAATTTGTCAACATGATTACAGGTAAACAGATCAGTTCTGATCCGGGTAGGGTGAATTCCAGCAAGCGCTATAAGGGGGTGGTACGCGAAAAGATTGATCCCAATCCTTCCGACTGGATTTCGCTGCCAAAGTCTCTTCGTGATGAATTCGTGGCAACAAGCCATGCTTTGGGCTATGCGATTCCAGAGGCTTCCTTGTTCCCAGGATCGGATCTGCTCTCCGATGCTGAAGACACGGCTTCTGATATAGCTCTACACGCTATCAAAACCTCCAATCTGACAAGGCGGTTTCTTGTTCCATCGGGCTGGGCGGTTTCATCGGCGAAACAAATGCCTTTGGATGCAAGTGAAAGAATCTTGCCTTGGTTTACCTATTCGGCGATTGAGTTTTTGCATCATTCCGTGCGCGAATCTGATAGGGTGTTTGAGTATGGTGCCGGCTATGGCACTTTATGGTGGGCATCAAAGGCAAGTTCCGTGATTGCGGTGGAACACGACTTGCAATGGATCGAGCAAATCAGAGATTCACTTCCTGGCAATGCACAGTTGATCCATAGGCCTGCTAGTGACAGCCTTGGTGTGAGCCTTGATCAGACTTCTGCGTATTTTTTCAAGCGCATGCGGCGAACCAAATGGACTTATGATACCGATAGAGAAACTAGAAGAGGCCTAAACGACAGCCAATTCCTTGATTATGCAAGAGAGATCGCAAGGCACAACACTCTTTTTGATATTATCGTGATCGATGGCATGTGTCGCAGGCTGTGCGCTGAATATGCTGTTTTGCATCTAAAGCAGGACGGGATGATCGTCCTTGATAATTCAAACAGAAGTGATTATGACGCGACTTTTGATATTCTTGAGGAAGCGGGGTTTAGGCAAATTCCGTTCTGGGGGCTTGTTCCAGGGGCTAACTTTCATACCTGCACATCGATCTTCACTAAGTCACTCGAAAGGCTTGCCGATTCAAGGCATCATCCAAGTGTTTTGAGGCTTCCGAAATACTGAGTTCTGGCCGCAGATGCATTTCGCGCATCTCTGATCTTGGCAGGCCTGTGGAGTATTCCATGGGGAGGTTTCTTTCGCTGTCGTTGGTGTCTGTTGCTACCGCAGCCTGTGATTGAAAGACTCCACTGAATTGGTTAAAGAATTATTTGTGCCCTTTGCGGTGTCAGGCTCGCTTTTGAACCTGTACCCGCCCATCCCTCCGCTGGCTGCCGTTCCTGGCACTTTGGAGCAACGACCCATCTGTGTTGATGACGAAAGCCCCCCGGTTCGTGCTGCTGCTGGTGTTGCTGCTGGGCAGCTTCCAGCTGGGCCGCCTTAGTGAGCGGGCCGTCTGGCCCTGCCGTCTGCGGCCGGTGGCTGCCCTGGTGGCGCCGCTGCTGGGCCAGGAGATGCCCAGCACCGAACTCTGTGAGCTGCTGCTGCAGTTGCCGCGCTTCTGACTCCGGGGGCTCACCGCAGGGTGGGCGGCTGGTGGCAACCCTGCCACCAGTGCGGAGTGCGGTCAGTGCGGCGACCCGGGGTGATCGGCGGCGTGATCTGGGCGGTTGTGCTCGCCCTGGTGCTGCTGCGGGCCGCCGTCATCAGTCTTCAGCCCCTGGCACTGGCGCCCGGGGATCCTGCTCGCCTGTTGGCTGCAAACACGGCGCCGCCCGAGCTTGCCCTGCAGGGGTGGCTGCTGGCTGATCCCCGCCCCAGCGTCGATGGCGGCCGTTGCACTGCCCTGCTGCAGTTGCCGGTGGGCCGCACGGAACTGCAGTTCAGTCCCTGCCCCGACCCGGCGCCGCAGGAGGGCTGGCAGCTGCGGGTGTGGGGGCGGCTGCGCCTGCCCACCCCGGCGGCCCATCCGCTGCTCTCCGGTGCCGCCGAGCGCCTGGGCCAGCAGCAGGCTGCCAGCCAGTTGCGGGTGCTGCAGTGGCAGGTGCTGGAGCGGCCTGCCACGCCCATCGCCGATTTGCGCCGACACCTGGCCGCCGCCCTGATCGAGCGGGCCGGGCCTGAGCGCGGCGGCCTGCTCGCCGCCCTGGTGCTGGGCAGTGCCGTGGTGCCCCTGCCGGCCGAGATGCGGGAGCTGTTCCGCGCCTCTGGCCTCTCCCACGCCCTGGCGGCCTCGGGATTTCACCTCAGCGTGCTGCTGGGGGCGGTGCTGCCGCTGGCCCGCCGCCTGCCCCAGCTGCCGCGCCTGCTGCTGCTGGGCGGGGCCATGGGACTGTTCGTGCTGCTGGCGGGCCCGCAGCCGTCGGTGCTGCGGGCGGTGCTGATGGCGGCGATCACCACGTTGGCGCTGGAGTGCGGTCGGCGCGGGCGGCCTCTGGCGGTGTTGTTCACCAGTGTGGGCCTGTTGCTGCTGGTGTGGCCTCGCTGGCTGCTGTCGGTGGGGTTCCAGCTGAGTGTGGTGGCCACGGCTGCTCTGGTGCTCAGTGCCGGCCCCCTGGAGCAGGGGATGCGGCGCTGGTTGCCGGACTGGTGCGGGCCCTGGCTGGCACCGGCGACGGCGGTGCCCCTGGCCGCCTGCCTCTACACCCTGCCGCTGCAGCTGCTCCATTTCGGTGTGGTGCCGCTCTATGCCCTGCTGGCCAACCTGCTGGCGGCGCCCCTGCTCACGCCGCTCACCCTCGGCGCGATGGTGCTGGCCCTGCTGGCGGTGCTGGTGCCGCCGTTGCTGGGGCTGCTGCTGCCGCCCCTGGCTGCCCTGGCCGGACTGTTGCTGGCAGTGGCGCACCTGGTGGCCGGCCTGCCGATGGCCCAGTGGCAGCTGGGCCGGCCCAGCCCTGCTCTGGTGCTGCTGCTGGCTGCGGGGGTGCTGGCCCTGCTGCTGCCTGATCTCGCCCAGCGTTGGAGGCGGCTCGCCCCGGCGGCGATTGCCCTGGCGGCGGTGCTGCACCTGGCCGCCCTGCAGGCCGACCAGCTGCTGCTGGTGCACCAAGCTGGCCGCGATCTGCTGCTGGCGCGCCACCGTGGCCGGGCGGCCCTGGTGACCCTGCAGGCCGACGGCTTCAGCTGCCATCAGGCCCAACAACTGGCCACCGGCCTGGGCGTGCGCCGTTTTGATTGGGTGCTGCTGCTCGATCCGCTGGCCCCGGCAGCACCTGCTTGCTGGCAAGAACAAGCGGGCCTGTTGCTGGCCTCCGCTGATGGCAGCCTGCCCCTGCACCCTGGCCAGCGCCTGGCCAGTCCGGGCCTGAGTGCCGAACCCTTCGCTCCCGCTAGCCGCGGCCTGCAGCTGGCGGTTGGCCGTCGCCGCTGGCTGCTGCTGCCCGATCCTCAGGATCTCTGGAGCTGGCAGGCGGAACGGCTGCCGCTGCAGGCTGATGGGGTGTGGCTGGGCTTCCGCCCCCGGCTGCGGGAACGGCGCTGGCTGCAGGAGCAGGCCCCGACCCAGGTGTGGGTGAGCGGTGAGGCCAGCCCGGATTTCCCCTCCGGCTGGCGTGCCAGCGGAGGCAGCGGCTCCCTGCAGCAGGCCCTGGGCTGACGGCTCCGTAAACTGACCGGGTTGCCGCAGTCAGTCCAGGTGCTGGTTGCGAAGCTCCACCTGGAGAGGTGGCTGAGTGGTCGAAAGCGAACGACTCGAAATCGTTTGAAGGGCAACCTTCCGTGGGTTCGAA
>JBIKUY010000196.1:0-4643 GCA_044347355.1 Prochlorococcaceae cyanobacterium
CATTGCGAGCCTCAAAGCGGCCAGCCTTGATGCCCTTGGCCGCGGCGCTGGCGGGGCTGGCGCCGGCGGGCACGTTGCCGCCAGGCAGCTTCAACGTGCCCTCGGCCAGATGGGGGGCCAGCAGGCGCAGTCCGGTGCCGGTGATCACCCCCAGGCCCACCCCCATCACGATCAGGCGGAGCAACAGGCGTACGGGCTGTCCCCAGCTGCTTTGGGGCGGGCGGGACGGTCGTCCGGTGGTCAAGGCACCAGGGATGGAGGTGGACCGAAGCTAAGGGGTCCGGCCGGGGTCGACCGGAAGGACGGGCCGCGTGCTGGCCCAGCGCAGCTGGCGCACCATGCCCCGCAGCAGGGCCACCTCCTCACTGCCGGGCTGGGCCCGCTGCAGCAGGGCGCGCAACTTGGCCATGCGGGCGGCCACGGTGTGGGGGTAGAGAAAGCCCACCTCCAGCAGCAGGGCCTCGGCATCGCTGAGCATCGCCTCCAGGGGGCCGCGGGCGCTGGGCTCGGGGCCCTGCTGCTCCGTGCGGGTGGTGTCAGGCGGCTGGGGGGTGTGGGGCTGGCGCAGTTGGTGACACTGGTGGAGCAGGATCGCGGCGGCCTGAGCCAGGTTGAGCGAGCCGTAGCTGGCGCCTGTCTCGATGGAGAGCAGGTGGCTGGCCTGCAGCAGCTCGGCGTTGCTCAGACCCCGGTCCTCCCGACCGAACACCAAAGCCACGGGGGCGGGATCTGGGGCGGCCGGGTTGAGCAGCCAGCCCAGGGCGCTGGTCGGCGGCTGCAGCGGCAGCGGTTCGCCGCTGCGCCGGCCGCTGCTGGCCACCACCCGCCTGCAGTCGGCCAGGGCGGTGGCCAGGCTGGGGAACAGCCGGGCCCGCTCGAGCATGGAGGCCCCATGCACGGCCATCTGCCGTGCCTCCTCCCCGCAGTGATCGCAGCGAGGGGCCACCAGCCGCAGTTCAGCCACCTCGAAATTGGCGCAGAGCCGGGCCACGCTGCCCACGTTGCGGGCACCGGCAGGCTCCACGAGCACAACAACCAGGGAGGGGGCCAGGCAGGGGCCTGGGGGAAGCCCGCTCACACCAGCCCGTTGAGATAGGCCAGCAGGTCAGCCATCGCCTGGGGTTCGGGCTGGAAGCGGGGCATCGGCGGCGTGCGGCCGCTCACCACCTGCTGAATCAGCTGGCGCTGGTTCTTGCGTTCGGCCACGCCGTGCAGGTCGGGGCCCACCAGCCCTTGGGCGGCGATGCCATGGCAGCCGGCGCAGTTGAGCCGGAACAGCAGGGCGCCGTGTTCCACCGACCCCTGCAGGGCCAGGGTCTGGCGGGTGTAGGGATCAGTGCGCGCGCTGGGCAGCACCAGCATCACCACCACGATGCAGGCCACCGCCGCGGCCAGCACCAGGGCTGCGGCCAGCCCCCGCGCCAGGGCGGGGGCCGGGGCCTCCGACGTTGGCGGGGCTGTCGCGGCGGGGCTGGAGCTGGGGGGAACGATCACGGGTGGAAACGAAGGCGTGTCAGCTGGGCGGTGACGTGGAACAATTGTGCTCGACCGACATTTCGGCCTCCCCATGATCGAACCCCTGCTCTGCGGCATCGTGCTCGGTCTGATTCCCGTGACCCTGATGGGTCTGTTCGTGGCTGCCTGGAATCAGTACCGCCGCGGTTCACTGCTCGATAGCTGAAGCATTCGACTGCTGGAGCAACAGCACGGTGGTGCTGCCGTAGCGGCGCTGATCCCGCAGGTTCCACTTGCCTGGTAGGTCCGCCAAGGTAGGAACCGCTGCGCTGGCGCACTCCAGAAGCAAGGTGCCATCGGCCTTCAGCCATTGCCCCGCGGCCACGTCCGCACAGATCGATGGGTAGAGGCCGGCGGCGTAGGGAGGGTCTGCGTAGATCAGGTTGAAACCGACCTCGGCCCTGCGGTGCAGCCAGCGCCCCACAGCGGTGCAGTGCACGTTCACGCTGGCTTCACGGGCCAGCCCTGCTTGCACGGCCTCCAGGTTGGCCCGGGCCACAGCGGCATGGCGCCGGTCCTGCTCCACAGCCACCACAACAGCTGCGCCCCGCTGCAGGGCTTCGCAGGCCATCACGCCGCTGCCACTGCAGAGATCCAGCCAGCGGCAGCCGGGCAGCTCGGCTGCCAGGATGTTCATCAGTGCCAGGCGCACCCGGGACGGTGTGGGCCTGGCGGTGTGGCCAGTGGGGCTCTGCAGGCGCCTCCCACCGCTGAGGCGCAGGCTCACGACCCGCTCACCGCCTCGGTTTGTAGCCACTGCAGCCAGCGGCGCAGGATCGCCTCTCCGTGGGGGCCGGATTTCTCAGGGTGGAATTGGCAGGCGCCGATCGCTCCCTGCCATACGGCGGCGGTGACCGGCGTGCCGGCGAAGTCCACCTGGGCGGCGGTGACGCCGGGATCGCTGGGGTCGGCCGCAAAGGAGTGCACGAAGTACACCCAGGTGGGGTGAGCGTTCAGGGGCAGCAGCGGACTGGGGTTGGTGGCGATCAGCGGCTCCCAGCCCATGTGGGGGATCGGGTGACCCGCACAACGCGGCAGGGCCCGCACACGACCTGGCAGCAGGCCCAGGCCGGTGCTGCTGCCCTCGTCGCTGGCCTCGAACAGCAGCTGTAGCCCCAGGCAGATGCCGAGCAGCGGCTTGCCCTCGGCGCACCATTGGCTGAGGCGGCGGTCGAGGCCACTGCTGCGCAGCCGCTCCATGGCCGGGTCGAAGGCGCCAACCCCGGGCAGCACCAGGGCATCGCAGGCCGGCAGCTCGCCCCGCACCGACAGCACGCTGGCCCCGAGGCGTTCGAAGGCCCGCTGCACGGAGTGCAGGTTGCCCATGCCGTAGTCGATCAGGCCCAGCCGGGTCATGGCAGCACGCAGCGACGTTGCCCAGGTTGCTCCAGGGCCGAGCAGGTTGGCAGCTCAAGGCTGTTGAGCGCCTCGATCAGCTGGTACAGACGGCCCATGCGGCGCTTGCTGAAGTGGAAGCGCAGGCAGGGGCGCAGCAAGCCTTCCTCATCACTCGTTTCACCGGCCACGATCACCCCCTGGTCCACCAGGTCGTCGAAGTCGTGGTTGAGCTTGCGCAGGTCGGCGGCGGGCACGGCCACATTGAGCTGCAGCTCCACCCGGTCACTGTGCAGCTCGGCGGCGTGGAACACCCGGTAGAAGCGGCTGATGTAGGCCATCGCCGCTGCGGCGCTGTCGGCCTGGAACACCAGGGAGCGATCCTCGGGAGAGATCAGGCCGCGGTGGGACATTTGGCGTTGCACCTCCACCCGCCAGCTCGACCAGAAGCGATCCCCCTCAGGTGCCAGCAGCACGAGGGGCACCGGCGGGGTGCGACCGGTCTGCACCAGGGTGAGCGACTCGAACAGTTCATCGAGGGTGCCGAAGCCACCGGGCAACACCACCACGGCGTCGCTCTCGCGCAGGAAGAACAGTTTGCGGGTGAAGAAGTAGCGGAAGTGGAGCAGACGACCTTCACAGCCGCTCACCACCGGGTTGGGATGCTGCTCGAAGGGCAGGTCTACGTTGAGGCCGTAACTGGCTTCGCAGCCTGCGCCCACGTTGGCGGCCTCCATGATGCCGCCGCCGGCTCCGGTGATCACCTCAAAACCAGCTGCCACCGCCGCGGCTGCCAGCTCCTTCGCCAGAGCGTAGGTGGGCTGGTCGGCAGTGGTGCGCGCCGAGCCGAACACCGCCACCTTGCGCACCGAGCGCGCGTGGCGGAACACCGTGAGGGCTTCGTGGATGTCGGCCAGGCTGCCCTGGATGATCCGCCAAGCTTCGGGTTCGGTTTCCTGCCGGCAGATTTCCAGCAGTGACACCACGGCACGCTCAATGATGCGGCGCTGGGGGTGGCCCTCAATGGCCTGGGCCAGCGCCTGCAGAGGACTGACTCCCCCGCCGCTGCGTGTGGGAGAGGGAACGGGTTGGGAGGGGAGGCTCAGAGGTACTTGCTAATGGTGCCGGAGAGGGTGGTCTTGGGCACGGCGCCAACCACGGTGTCGACCTTTTGGCCGCCCTTGAACACCATCAGGGTGGGGATGCTGCGGATGCCGTACTGGCTGGCCACGTTGGGATTTTCGTCGGTGTTCAGCTTGAACACCTTGATCTGCCCTTCAAATTCCTTGGCGATTTCATCCACGATCGGCGCAACCATGCGGCAGGGGCCGCACCAGGGAGCCCAGAAATCCACCAGCACGGGCACATCACTCTTGAGCACGTCCTGCTCAAACGAAGCGTCGGTGACAGCGGCTGCGCTGGACATCCTTAGGGGTGGTCAATGTTTGCCGAATCTAGCAACGGTTTCCTGCTGCGCCCTCTGGAAGATGGCAAGCGTTGCAAGGCGTGAAGCGGGTTGGCCACCAGCGGATCGGCGCGCGGGGCCAACCAGAGAAGAATGAAAGCCCGGACGCGCCGGGCCTTGGTGTGAGGAGTGTGTGAGCCGTAAAGCCCCCACCTTTTCAAGATAGACCGGGCATCGCTGCGTGCCTGCGCCTTACTTGCCCATCCCCAGGTGCTGAGCCTTCTGATACACCTTGCCTTCGGTGAGGAGCGAGGGCGCGACCACCACCTCCACCTTCTGCATCTCCTTGAGGGTGCGGGCGCCGAGGGTGCCCATGGAGGTGCGGATG
>JBIKUY010000411.1:0-4632 GCA_044347355.1 Prochlorococcaceae cyanobacterium
GAGTGCGAGGCTCCGTCCGAGCACCGCTGGACCCTCACCTGCCAAACCACGTCCCACTGGGCAGCCAAGCAACAATCCACGCCAACCCCCAACGCCAATCCGGCAATTGATCCCGCATACCAATTCCAAGACGCGTCGGTTGCGGGTGGAAATCCGTCATCTGCCCATCGGAACGCCACTCGTCGCAGGGCACGCAGCGGTGCTCGGACGGAGCCTCGCACTCCCGGCACTGTTGACGTCCGTCTCGTAAGGCACCGCCCTTCACCGCTCCATCCTGAGGGGATTGTTTGGCTCGCAATCCAATGCTCGGCCTCGACTTGCGGTTCGCGCTACGGGCCGACATCCGGCATGCGCGGGTCACGAACAAATTGTAAGACCACCTGTTTACTTCAGCGTGTTGAATCCTCGCATGGGGTGACAGCCGAATCGAAATGGACGACCAACGGAGGGCGGAGCAAAGATCACGCCAAGTTCCTCTCCAGTCGCTCGCCGCATCAATCCACCGTCACTCCAATCATCCGCCAAAACACATGATCCGCGACGACTCGGACTCCGTAGTCTCTCGCTTTTTTCGCTTTGCCCGATTGGGTGTCCGGGTCGGCGACGACGAGCAGATCGAGTTTCCTGGTCACGTTGCTGGCGATGACCATTCCTGCGGAACTTGCGAGCGTCTCGGCGATGTCCCGTCGAATTGGCTGTCCGTTGATCGTCGATCGAAGCTCCCCGGTGAAGCAGACACTTTGTCCTGAAACCTGACTTTCCTGTGGCGGCCGTTTCTGCTGCCCGCCTCGGGCTGTCGCCAATTGGGCGCTCGCCGCTGCCAGTACGGCATCGAGCGCACGCACTTCCCGCCCCAGGAGCCGGGCCACGAGATGCATATCGTGGCGTTCTGAGTCTGTGACTACGCCGTCGGCGAGGGCTGCGACGCAGAGATTATGGAGGTAATGTGCGTGAGCCGAGTCAAGTTGTGACGCCGACAGCTTCCAATTGGACGCCGCATCGACAAGGAGGTTCTCTTCAAGCGAGTCAATTCTGCGATCTTCCAGGACTCGGTCGATCAAGGCCATGTAGGCCAGGACGTTCGGGATCTCGGCATCGACATCGTGGTGAATGTTCGCCGCGATGCGTTGCAGGAATTGACTCGGCTCAGCCTGTTTTTGAACAGCGTGTTCCCGCCGGTAGCAGGGCGTTTTGAGGGCTCGAACCATCGGCCAGGTCACATCCCGCAGGCGATGCGGTTCAAGGATCTGTGGATCGTCACCGCAGACCGCGGCCACAAGCTGGGCAGTCGCCCGGGCATCCGCTATCGCGCGATGCAGTGTCCCCTCAGGCGTGATACCCAGTTCATCGCAACATTTTGCAAGCGAGACGCGCCCAAACAGCTTGGTGGTGCAGAGCAGCGGAATCTGGGGAAATGTCACCCCCATTCGCTCGTACTCGCGCACCAGGAAGGTGCTGTCGAATCCGACGTTGTGCCCGGCGACCGCGGAGACCCCGGCGAGAATCTCCAGGACATCCCCGGCGAGGTCCTCGAAAACGGGGGCATGCACCACCTCACCGGCCGTGATGCGATGGATGGAGGTCGGGCCGATGTCGCGCGCGGGATTGACGAGACTCTCGTACTCGTGGTGCACGGTGCCATCGGGAGAAATGACAACAATGCCAATCTCCACGATCCGGTCGTGCCGCCACGGAGACAAGCCCGTGGTTTCCAGGTCAATAACCGCGATCCGATCTGTCGACATGCTGAACTCGCTAAGGCTGAATCTGTTTTGCAACTTCCCGTTGAAAGGCGGTGACGAGCAGGGCGAGGCCGCCGAGTAGACTGTAATCGCCGCCCGGATTGTACTAACCTCGTATTGCGATGCCACCCAGAGGACAGGTGGACCGTTCTGTGGGCCCAATCAAGCGGTAGCCTGATGGCGATTGGGCCGCAGATTGAGACGCCATCATTGGAATTCAAAAACCACACGGGCTCTCCATGATCGAGTCAGAAAGCAGTGGCGGGGGAGTTGAAATTGTCGGCGGAACGGAGGTGCCGCCGCCCGCCCCCTCAGCGGAAAACACGGGCGAACCCCGGAGTGTTGTAGCTGGAACGGATCTGATCCCAGGTGATGTCACAGCTCGACTGGACGCATTGGTGGAGCAGGTGGCCAGCCTGCGCGAGACACTTGGCGGGGCGGTCGCGGCACGAGACCGTGAGGCCTTGATGCGTGAATTGCACGCCGAATTGCAGGATTGCCGGGCCGGAACCCATTGGCGCATACTGAGGCCGGTGTTGATTGACCTGGTCAAACTGCTCGACGATCTCCACCCGCTCCCCAGCGAGCCGCACGAGCCGGGTGCGGCCTTGTCCGGTTTGCCAGTGGGCTTGATCGGTCGGGTGGAGGACATTCTCGAGCGGCAAGGTTTTCGAAGATTTCGAGTGGAGGGCGACCGGTTTGACCCGAAACGCCAGGAGAGCGTTCGGGTGGAACCGACGACTGATGCGAATCAGGCTGGTCTGATTGCGGGCCGAGTCGCCTCTGGCTATCAGAGTGAAGAGCGGGTTCTGCGTGCTGAACGCGTGATTGTGTACGGTCTGCGTTCCCCCCCGTCCTAGCGCCGACGTGTTCCGCGGCGATCCCCCTTTTGAATAACGTCAGAGTCCGACCATGTCTGGAAGCAAGATCTTCGGAATTGACCTTGGCACCACCTACTCGGCCATCGCCTGGATCGATGGGTTCGGACAACCCGAGGTGTTGCTGAACGAAAATGACGAGCCGCTGATCCCCTCGGCTCTGTACTACGAGTCCTCGGGTGAGGTGCTGGTTGGGACCGTGGCGAAGAAGAGCGCGCCGATCGATCCTTCCCGGTTCGTTGACATGATCAAGCCGAATATGGGCGAGGCAGGCTCCTGCTGGTCGATCGAGGGCGTCGATCACCGACCAGAAGAGGCGTCCGCGTTGATTCTCAAGCGGCTCAAGCAGATTGCCGAGGAGCGGACCGGGCAGACCGTCACCGATGTGATTATCACTGTCCCGGCCTACTTCGATGAAAGGCAGCGGCACGCGACGGCACAGGCCGGAAAGATCGCCGGACTGAACGTGGTTGGATTGATTCCCGAGCCAACTGCGGCGGCAATTCACTACGCAACCACGATCGATGCGGATCGCAACGTGCTGGTTTACGACCTCGGGGGGGGCACCTTTGACGTGACAGTCATCCGCACGGGTGGGGAGGAAATCCGGGTGGTCTGCGTCAATGGCGATCATCGGCTGGGGGGCCGGCTCTGGGACGAGCGGTTGGTCGATCATCTGGCGCAAGAGTGGCGTGCCCAGACCACCCTGGCCAAAGAGCCTGAGAATGATCCAGTCGCACGGCAAGAACTCCTCATTTTGGCAGAGGAGACCAAGCGGCTGCTCACGGCTCGTGGATCGGTTCCCGTTCGATTTGCCTTCGATGGCGCTCAGGCCCGAATCGAAGTGACGCGTGAAACCTTCGACAACCTGACTCGCGATTGGCTTGACTCCACAATCTCATGCACACGCGATGTTGTCGCCCAGGCCGAGGAGCTTGGGACGTCTCGGATTGATTTGATTCTGCTGGTGGGTGGCTCGTCGCGGATGCCCCAGGTGCGGGCTCGACTCGAACAGGAGTTTCCAGATGTCGAGATCAAGCTGCATGAACCAGACCTGTCGGTCGCCAAGGGGGCGGCGATTTACGCGAACAATGCGCTCGTGCAGCAGGCGTATCGCGAAATCGCCGAGGAGTATTATGCCAGGAAAGGGGCTCTTCCTGGGCCCTCCGATCAGCGGGTGATGAGCGAGCTGTTGCTACGACTGCCAGGCATGGAAACGGCAGCGGTGGAGCAGGCCCTGGCCAGCCGGAAGGTGATCAATGTCTGCAGCAAGAGCTTTGCCGTAAAGACCCGCGATCGCGGCAGTTCTCAGTACCACCTGGAATTCCTGATCTTGCGCAACAGCCCGGTTCCCTCGACGCAGACACGGCGGTTTGGAACCTATTCGGCCAATCAGGACCGGGTGGAAATCGCCGTTTATGAATCATCGACCGAGGCTCGGGAAGAAAAAGATTACCCGCGTGATCCAGACCATCCAGCGGTGCAGCATCTGAAGTCGGTTTGGCTGGACCTGCCAGCAGGGTTGCCGGAGGGGCATCCGATCGAGGTAACGTACGATCTCAGCAGTGATGGGGGACGATTGCAGGTGTCCGCGCGCGATCCGCAGTCGGGCAGGTCGATTGAGGATTCTGTGGCTCTGCAGGGGGCAATGACCGAGCAGGAACTGCGAGAGGCAATCAGCCGGGTGGATGAAGTCATCCTGAGCTGATCAATTCTACGAAGGACGCTCACCAATTGCTGATTGCCAGTGAGGAAGACTGTCATTGGCGGGCACGCAGTCGTCGGCCTCGAACAGAGGAGGCGGGGCGTGTCGCATGAAAGGCAGTCAATGAATACGAGGAACGGTGACTTCAGGGGGGTGGCCTAGCGCAAATGGCTGAGAACAAGCGTAATCCCTTCTTGATTCTCGAACTGGATCCGCACACTTGTGATCTGGCGAGTCTCGAAAAGGAGCTTCAGAGACGATTGAATGCGAGGGACAATAATCAGGATAGCTTTGAGAAGGTGATTCT